>NZ_JBTOLW010000001.1:0-274831 GCF_054552115.1 Pseudohaliea sp.
CCCCACCGCTCTGCACTCCTTTCCCCGCGGGAGTTGCTTGATGTGGAGGGGGCGAGCGTGGGGATCTTCTCTCACAAAGTGTGGGTGGGGGAGAGACGGAGAGAACCCCCCCGCGCTCGTCCCGGAAATGTGCGAAAAACCAGAAGACGCCAACCGGGGCACATAAAAAAGGCCGGCGCTCAGGCGCCGGCCTTTTTCGTGCTGTGCAGCGAGTCAGCGGGGTGGGCGCCAGGCCCGCCCGCTCAGGCGGCCAGGTTCTTGACCTGGGCGCTCAGGCGGCTCTTGTGCCGCGCTGCCTTGTTCTTGTGGATGATGCCCTTGTCGGCCATGCGGTCGATGACCGGAACGGCCTGCGTGTAGGCCTCGCGGGCTTTTTCCACGTCGCCGCTCCTGATCGCTGCGACAACGCCCTTGATCTTCGTGCGCACGAGCGAGCGCAGGCTGGCGTTGTGGGCGCGGCGCTTTTCCGCCTGGCGGGCGCGCTTGCGGGCTTGCGGTGAGTTGGCCACGGTGTGTCCTCTGAATCGTCAACTAAAAATCGGGAGCGCGGAGTATCTACAGGTGCGGTATCATTGTCAACCAGGCCGCCCGCCGGACACGACGTCCGGCCTGTGGCGCCGCCGCCTCCCCGCCACACCGCCCGGCCACCAGGAGTACCCCATGCCGCTAAAGCCCGACAGCGTTCACATCTGGCGGACGCCGGACGGTCACCATTACCTCCACTGGGAGACCAGCGACCCGTCGACCGCGGTCGACGTCGAGCCTCTCGACACGGCCGCCGCTGGCGCCGCCGAAGCGAGCGCGCTGCCACCGGGCAGCCCGGGGCGTGTCCGTGTCTCGGGTCTTGCCGCCGCCCGCCGGCACTTTTTCCGCCTGCGTGACAGCCACGGCACGGAGGTGGTGGCGCCCGCCCGGGGGCTCGGGCTGCCGGGGGGCGTGAACTTCCGCGATTTCGGCGGCTACCGCGCCGCCGACGGGCGCCGCGTGCGCTGGGGCTACCTGTTCCGCTCCGGCAACCTCTCCCGGCTGACCGACGAGGCGCAGCACATGTTTGCCGGGCTCGCCATCGACGTGGTCTGCGACTTCCGCCGCGAGGACGAGCAGGCGAGCGACCCGAGCCGGCTCCCCAAGGACACCCGGCGCATCAACCTCGCGATCACGCCCGGCAGCCAGGGCAGCGCGCTCTACGGGGCCCGGCACCGGCTCACCGGCGCCGGGTCCATGGCCGAGGCCATGCGCGACATCAACCGGGAGTTCGTGCGCTCCCAGAGCGACCGCTACGCCGCGCTTTTCGGCCACCTGCTCGAGCCCGGCAACGAGCGCGTCCTGGTGCATTGCGCGGCGGGCAAGGACCGCACCGGCTTCGCCGCCGCGCTGGTCCTCTTCGCCCTCGGCGTGCCGCGGGAAACGGTGCTGCACGATTACCTGCTCACCCGGCACTACTTCGACCCTGTCCGCGAACTGTCCCGGGTGCGGGAGAAGTACGACATGCACCATCTCGAGGACGAGGCGCTGCTGCCCATGCTGCAGGTGGATGAGAGCTACCTCGGCGCCGCCCTGGCGGCCATCGGGGAGAACTACGGATCGGTCGAAGCGTACCTGGATAAGGCCCTGGGGGTGGGCCCGGCGGAGCGGGCGGCGCTCGCCGCCCGGTACCTCGAGAGCTGAGGCTAGCCCAGGCCCAGGCCGAGCAGCAGCAGGCCGAGTACGGCGACGCCGACACTCTGGCCGGCCTTGTCGAGGCGGAACACGCCGTAGAGGTAGGCCAGGGGCGGCAGGAGCGTGGCGAACAGGCCCCAGGCATAGTCCTCGCGCCAGGCGGTGATGAGCATGAGCACCCAGCTCACCAGTAGCAAGGCAGCGCCAAAGGTCGTCATTGCAGCACTCGCAGCGTCCATGATTCCTCCGTGATGGACATGGGGTCTGAAAAGCGCGGAAAAGCCTACCAGAATGGGCCGCGGGCGCCAGTGTTTTCTCATCGCCGGTGTTTTCGGGCGGCCGCTTCCGGCGGATGACGCTGCAGGGCTTTTTCGTTAAGGTTAGGCGCTTTTTTTCGAGGATAGCCGGGTGATTGAGCACGATCCCTACGCCGACATCAGGCCCTACCGCGATGACGAGGTCGCGCCGGTGCTCGCCCGGCTGCTCGACGACCCGGAGCTCACCGGCGCCATCGCCGCTTTCCGCTTCGGCGGCCTTTCGCGGCTGCTGCCGTTCCTGCTCCGCCCGGCGGTACGCTGGTACCTGAAGCGCGAGCTGCGGGGCGTCGAGACCATCCACGACCTCCAGCTGGTGATCCGCGGGTACATGGAGGCGATGATCGAGAACACCACCGCCGGTCTCACCGTGTCCGGCCTCGACCAGCTCGACCCGGCCTGCCCGTACCTCTTCGTAAGCAACCACCGGGACATCGCCTTGGACCCGGCCTTCACGAACTATGCGCTGCATGTGAACGGCTTCGACACGGTGCAGATCGCGATCGGCGACAACCTGCTCACCAAGCCCTGGGTCTCGGACCTCATGCGCCTGAACAAGAGCTTCATCGTGCGCCGCTCCGCCGCCGGTCCGCGGCAGCTGCTGGCCGCGTCGCGCCACCTCTCGGCGTACATCCGCCACGCGATCACCGAGCAGCACGCCAACGTCTGGATCGCCCAGCGCGAGGGCCGCGCCAAGGACGGGATCGACCGCACGGAGCCCGCGGTGATCAAGATGCTCTCCCTGAGCCGGGACAAGGCGAGCGAGGACTTCGGCGAGCATATCGCCAGCCTCGGCATCGTCCCGGTGGCCATCTCCTATGAAGTCGACCCCTGCGATGCGCTCAAGGCCCGCGAGCTTGCGGAGCGGGCCCGCACGGGCGCCTATGAAAAGGGCGAACAGGAGGACGTCGCCTCCATCGGGGTGGGCATCGCGGGCAGCAAGGGCCGGGTCCACGTGAGCTTCGGCAGCCCCCTGGGCGGCGGTTTCGGCAGCGCCGCGGCGGTGGCCGCCGAGATCGACCGGCAGGTGCTGGCCGGGTTCCGGCTGCATGCGACCAATCTCCAGGCCTTCGAGGCCCTCGAGGGCCGGCCCGCGCCCGCCGGGCTTGTCTGCGAGGGCGGCTCCGTGTCCGCCGCCGCGTTCCGGGCGCGCATGGAGGCGATTCCCGCGGAGCACCGCCCCTACGCCCTGGCCATCTACGCCAACGCGGTGCGCAGCCAGCTCGCGGCCCTCGGCGAGGCGGCCTGACGGACTTGCTGAGCGAGGCCCTCAAGGACCGGATCCGCGACGCCTACAGCGCCACCGTCGCCGCGCGCAACCTGAGCCCGCGCCGCGGCCAGCGACAGATGGTCGGCGCGGTGGCCCGGGCCCTTGCCCGGATCCCGGGCGACGGGAGCGCGCCGGACGAGCCGCCCGTCTGCGTCGTCGAGGCGGGGACCGGCACCGGCAAGACCCTTGCCTACGCCCTCGCGGCCATCCCCGTCGCCCAGGACCGCGGCAAGCGCCTGGTGGTGGCGACCGCCACCGTCGCGCTGCAGGAACAGTTCGTGCACAAGGACCTGCCGGACATCGCCGCCGGCAGCGGTCTCGCCTTCACCGCCGCCCTCGCCAAGGGCCGGCGCCGCTACGTGTGCCTGAGCAAGCTGGACCGGCAGCTCGCGCAGGGGCAGGATGCCGCGGCGGCCATCCCCCTCTATCCCGACGAGCTGCCCGCCGCCGCTGCGGGCGACGCTCTGCCGGTCTATGAGTCCATGATCGATGCCCTCGGCCGCGGCAGCTGGGATGGTGACCGGGACAGCTGGCCCGGGGCGCTGGACGAGGCCACCTGGCTGCCGGTCACCACGGACCATAACCAGTGCACGGGCCGCCGCTGCCCGAACGTGGGCCAGTGCAGCTTTTTCCGCGCCCGGGAGACGCTTGCCGGCGCCGACATCGTGGTCGCCAACCACGACCTGGTGCTCGCGGACCTGGCGCTCGGCGGCGGCGCGATCCTGCCGCCACCGGCGGACACCATCTACATCTTCGACGAGGGCCACCACCTCCCGGACAAGGCCCTCAACCACTTCTCCAGCTTCTGCCGCCTGCACAGTACCCGCCAGTGGCTGCGCGACAGCGCGCGCGGCCTCGCGGCGGGGGTGGCGGACATCGGTGGCATCGCGGGCGTCGGCGCCCTCCTGGAGCAGTTGCCGGGCCAGCTGGAGGAGCTCGCCGTTGGCCTCGAGGCGGCGGAGGACGCTGTGGCGGCGCTGCTTGCCGGGGAGGATGCGCGCGCGGGCCGGGAGGTCGAGCGCCTGCGCTTTCCGCACGGGCGGGTGCCGGAAGCCCTCGTCCCCCTGGCAGGCACCCTGGCGGCCGGCTTCGGCCGGCTTGCGTCGGGCCTGGCGCGGCTCGAGGGCTGCCTCGAGGATGAACTCGAGAACGGCGACCGGGAGGCCGTCGAGCCCTGGCACCTGGCCGTCGCCGGCATGCGCGGCCGCGCCGAGAACACCCTGGCGCTGTGGCAGGACTACGCGGTGCCGGACCCGGAAGGCCCCCCGCCGCGGGCACGCTGGATCAGTCGTGCCCGCGCCGGAGCCGGCAGCCCCGTGGGCCACGACCTGCTTTGCAGCCCGATCCTGGCGACGGATATCCTCGCCGAGCACCTGTGGCCCCGCGCCGCGGGCGTGGTCGTGACCTCGGCAACCCTGACGGCCCTGCGCAGCTTCGACCGTTTCCGGCAGCGCAGCGGCGCTCCCGAGGGTGCGATCTTCGAGGTCGTCGGCAGCCCCTTCGACTATACGCGGGCGACGCTGACGGTCCCGGCCATGGCGGCGGACGGCGGCAACGCTGCCGCCCACACGGCGGAGCTCATCGAGCGCCTGCCGGACTGGCTCGACCCGGAGGAGGCGGCGCTGGTGCTGTTCGCTTCCCGGCGCCAGATGCTGGAGGTGCGTGACGGCGTTGCCGACCGCCTCGGCGGCCGGCTGCTGGTACAGGACAGCCTGGGCAAGCAGGAGATCCTGCGCCGGCACCGGGAGGCCGTGGACGCGGGCCGGGGGAGCGTGATTTTCGGCCTTGCCAGCTTCGCCGAGGGCGTGGACCTGCCGGGAGAGTACTGCCGTCACGTGGTCATCGCCAAGCTGCCCTTCGCCGTGCCCGACAGCCCGCTTGAGGCGGCGCTCGCCGAGTGGGTGGAGGAGCGGGGCGGCAATGCCTTCATGGAGATCAGCGTCCCCGACGCGGCCCTCCGCCTCACCCAGGCCAGCGGCCGGCTGCTGCGCACCGAGGCCGACCGGGGCCGCATCACCCTCTGCGACCGCCGCGTGGTCACCCGCCGCTACGGCCGCGCGATCCTCGATTCGCTGCCGCCTTTCCGGCGCGAGATTGCATAGTAAAGACTGTTCACATCATGCCGGGGTGAGTGCGGGGACTTCTCTCAGTCGCTCCCCGCTCTTCGCTCATCGAAGTTTCCCGGGACGGCTGCTGGAGCATGCCCCCAGTCGCTCCCCGATACTCGCTTGGTGGGGGCATCCTCCAGCAGCCACCCCTAGCGCTTCAGCCTTTACTTACGCCCGTGGAAGTACGCGAGGGGTGAAGGTGAGGGGTGAGTGCGGGGGACTTCTCTTTCAAAGCGTGTAACGGGGAGCGACTGAGAGAAGTCTCCCGCACTCATCCCGGCGTTAGACAGAGACCCAAAAAAACCGGCCGTGCAGGGCACGACCGGTTCCGGTGGGGTGGTGCGCCCGGCAGCACCGGGCGCCTGCAGGATCAGAAGTTGTAGGTGACCTCGCCGCCAATCACCTCGCCCTTCATCATCGGCGAGAAGGTGCCGCCGGTGGGTACGCCTGCGATCGTCGGAGACAGCTGCGTATCGCCACCGTGGCGTACCGATTCCAGCAGGTTGCGGCCGTAGATCGAGAACACCCAGTGACCGTCGTTGGTATAGATGTCGAAGCCGGCGTCGAGGATATCCTGCTCATTGACGAAGCCGAGGTTGTCGTCGGTCCACGCCATCTCGTCGCGGAACGCATAGCTTACCCGGGCCGTCGCGGTCGCCCAGCTGCCCAGCTCGAAGTCGTAGTTGACACCGAGGCGGTAGGACCATTCCGGTGCGCGCACGACATCGAGGTCCTCATCCTCCTCGTTGATGACCCCGTCATTGGTCAGGTCAAAGATGACCGAGTCGTAGCCCGCATTGGTGTAGCCGACGGAGGCGAGAACCGTGACGCTGTCCCCCAGGCTGAAGGCACTGTCGGCCTCGAAGCCCCAGATCGTCGCGTCGGCGGTGTTGCGGATGATTTGCACGACGCCGGCGTCCGGATCGGCGAAGTTCAGCTGACGCTGCATGTCTCCGACTTCAGTGTAGAAGAAGGCGGCATTGAGACGCCCCCAGCCATGGGTCGACTTGTAGCCGATCTCGAAGCTGTCCACCTGCTCCTCGTCAAAGGCCTGCGGGGTGAACAGCGGTGTGGTATTGCGCAGGTTATAGCCGCCGGAGCGGAAGCCGCGGCTCCAGTGGCCGTAGACCTGGGAGCTGTCGTTCAGCATGTAGGAGGCGCCCAGCTTGGGCGACCAGGTCTGCCAGTCCTGGTCGTCGACGAAGTCGAAGGGGCATTCCGGGAAGCCCTCGCTGCGGTCGACGATGTTGCAGCGGAAGTCGACAGGGTAGCTGATTCCGGGCGTCGCGAGGCCCGGCGGCAGGGCGGGGAAGCTGTCCTCCAGGCTCTGGTTGGCGGCCAGGGAGGCAACATCGGCGTACTTTTCTTCGTCCGTGTAGCGGATACCCGCGGTGAGGGTCAGCCGGTCGGTGAGTGCGTAGTCCATGGCGACGAACACGCCGAGGGTCTCCACACCGTACAGGCCCCCGCCATCCTGGATGATCAGTGGCCCCTGGTTGCCGGTTGCGGCACCGGCGAGGTTGCGCCGCTCGTGGTAGCCCTGGTCCATGTCGAACCAGTAGAGGCCTGTCGTGATGTTGGCATCACCGAACTGGCCGTTGTAGCGGAGTTCGAAGCTGTTCTGTTCCGTATCCAGCCAGGCGGCGGAGTGGAAGGCCCAGATCGGCTGTGCATCGATGTCGCTGCCGGACTCGGAGTAGGAATCACGCCAGCCGTAGATGGCCGTAATCGTGCCCTCGCCGAAATCGACCTCGTGGTTGAGCTCGGCGGTCAGGAAGTCCGTGTCGATCGTCTGGTAGCCGATGAAGTCGTTGCTGCTGCCGAAGCTGTTCTTGCGGTCGTAGTTGACCCAGACGCCGTCGATACCGCTGCCATTGGTGTGTGACTGGGCAACGGCGCCGTCGCCCTCGATGTCCGTGTACTCATAGCGGATCACGACCTCGGTGCGGTCCGTCGGTGTCCAGGTCACGGTGGGGCGCAGCATGAGCTGTTCCACGGCGCCAACGTCTTCCTCGGTGACGCCGAAGGGCTCGAAGGCATCGCGCTGGAACCACCCCTCGTCCTCGTTGTAGTAAGCCGTCAGGCGGATTCCGAGCGTGTCGCTGACCGGTCCCCCGGCGGCCGCCATGGCGTAGTAGTTGAGGCCGCCATCGCTACCGAAGCCGTCGACGGCGGTCTTGATCGTGCCATCCCACTCCTCGCCCGGCTTCTTGGTGTTCATCAGGATCGCGCCGCCGGTCACGTTCCGGCCGAAGAGAATGCCCTGGGGCCCGCGCAGGACCTCGATGCTCTCGAGGTCGAACACGTCGAAGATGATGCCGTTGTTCACCCCGAGATAGACGCCGTTGACGAAGACCCCGACCGAGGGATCGATGGAGGGGATCGAGGCGTTGATGCCGAGGCCTCGGATCGAGAAGTTGGCGGTACCGCGGGTGGTCCCGACATCGTCAAGGGTGACGTTCGGCAGCCCGACACCCAGGTTGGTGAGGTCGCGAACCTTCAGGGCATCGATCTGGTCGGCACCGAAGGCGGTGATGGATAGCGGTACATCCTGCGCGCCCTCCTCGCGCTTCCTCGCGGTGACCACGACCTCTTCCAGGAGGGCGGCCGAGGCGCCGCGGCGCTGGGTTTCCTGCGCCTGGGCAGTGGTTGCCAGGCCACCTGTCGCAACCGCGACGGCAATGGCAAGGGGAGAGATAAGGGCGGACTTACGATGGGTCTCGGGGCGCATAAGATACATCCTGTCGCTATTACTATCGTTAGTAGACGCTGCGGTGACGAGGCAGCCGTTGTGCAGTGCACAACGCACGCCAAGCATCACTCGAACAGTAAACGAATTTTGACTGCCCGCCCATAAGTTTCAAGGTGTTAGGGCGTGAATTTGACGGGCGTCTGAACAGTGGGGGTGGAGGAAGGCTGGAGCGGGTGATGGGAAGCGTCGGGGCCGCCCAGGTCCACGTCACAGCTCAATGGAATGGGCGGACAGGGTGTCGGCCTGTGGGGTTGGAGCGGGTGATGGGAATCGAACCCACGTCATCAGCTTGGGAAGCTGAGGTTCTACCATTGAACTACACCCGCGCGGGAAGCGCAGCTTAGGCCAACTCCCCGCCGCCGTCAAAAGGCGTCGCTCTGGTACCCTTGGCGGCCAAGGAGGTCCTCATGCATACCCGGGTTGCGGAAGTATTGATCGACATCGAGGCGGAGCTGCGGCAGCTTCAGCTGTGGGAGTTCGAGGCGCCGCCGGACGACGCCTTCGCGTCGACGCAGCCCTTCTGCTTCGACACGCTAACGCTGCCACAGTGGCTGCAGTTCGTGTTCCTGCCGCGCATGCACGATCTTGTTGCCACCGAGGCCCCGCTTCCCGGGGACTGCGGCATCCGGCCCATGGCGGAGGAGTATTTCCGCAACGCGCAGCTGCCGATCCGCGATCTGCTCCTCGCCCTGGACCGGGTCGACCGGCTTCTCGGCGGCGCCTGAGGCTAGCTCCCCAGCCGCCAGTCCACGGAAACACCCACGATCCGCCCGCGGGCGAGCGGGCTGAAGGTGCCGCCCAGCGGCTCGCCGATGAACACGGCCGGCAGCTGCGAGTCGCCGCCGTGCTTGACCTCGTTGAGGAGGTTGCGGGCATAGGCGGCGACGGTCCAGCGGCCGCCGGCGCTGGTCCAGGCGAGATCCAGGTCCACCAGGTCCTGGGCCAGGATGTAGCCCAGGTTGTTGTCCGTGTAGGCGACGCGGTCGCGGTAGTTCCAGGCGGCGCGGGCGTCGACGCGGCCACCGGCGACGGCGCCCTGCCAGCGCGCTTCCAGGCTGCCGGTCCACTCCGGTGCCCGGGGGAGTTCGAGGTCTTCATCGGCACCGTCCACGGAGCCATTGCCGTCGAGGTCGAAGCGGACTTTCGTATAGCGGGCATCGAGGTAGCTGGCGGTCGCGGCGAGCGTGAAGCCCGCGCCGGCGTCGACGGTGAGATCCAGCTCGGCGCCGGAGAGTTCGGCGCTCGCCGTGTTGCGGATCAGCTGCAGGATGCCGGCGGTGCCGCTCGGCAGGTTCACCTCCCGCTGCATGTCTTCCACGCGCGTGTGGTAGAGGGCCGCATCCAGGGCCCAGGCACCGGCGCGCTGCTTGTAGCCCAGCTCGAAGCTATCCACCTGCTCCTCGTCGTAGGGCCCCGGCGGCTGGGCGGCGTTGGAGTTGCGCAGGTTGTAGCCGCCGGAGCGGAAGCCGCGGGTCCAGCTGGCGTAGCCGTGCCGGTCCGCATCGGGGCGGTAGCTCACGCCGAGCCGTGGTGAGAGCGTGTCCCACTGGTCGCGGTCGCGGAAGTCGAAGGGACAGTCGCCGCCAACCACGATATTGCAGGGCGTGGGGTTCAGGTTGAAGGAGGCGACCTGCACGGCTTTTTCCTCGCGGGACAGGCGCAGGCCGGCGCTCAGGGTCCAGCGATCGCTGAGCGCGTAGTCGGCGCTGCCGAACACCGCCAGCGTATCCAGTTCCTGCTCGCCGCCGCCGTCCTGGGTGAACTGCGCGCTGCCCGGGACGCCGCTCTCACCCAGGAACAGGCGCCGGTCGTGGTAGGCGAGGTCGCCGGAGAAGAGATAGAGGCCGGCGGTCACGTCCAGCGCCGCCCCGAGCTGCCCCCGGTAGCGCAGTTCGTTGCTCCATTGCTCGGCGTCGATCCAGCCCGGGGAATGGAACAGGAACTCCGGCTGGCCGTCGATATCGCTCATGGCAACGGAGGACTGGTCCCGCCAGCCGAAGATGTTGGTCACCGTTCCTTCGCCGAAGGCCACGGCGCGGTCCCAGCGCAGGGTGAGGAAGTCGCTCTCCACGGACTGGTAACCCCGCTCGTCGATGGCGAACTCGTGGCTGTCCCGCGGGAAGTTGCGCGGCGTGCCGGGAATGCCCGAGCCGTTGCTGTGCGACTGCGTGGCCGCTCCCTCACCGTCGATATCCGTGCGCTCGTAGAACAGCGTGAGCGTGTCGGTGTCCGTCGGCTCCCAGACCAGCGTGCCCCGGGCCATGGCCTGCTCCACAGCGCCGAAGTCGTCGCCGTCGGCGAGATTCTCGAACCAGCCCTGGTCGTCGTTGCCGTAGAGCACCAGGCGGCCCTTGAGGCTATCGCTCAGCGGTCCCGAGAGGCTACCCATGAGGTAGCGCGACAGGCCGCCGTCGCCGCCGCCCTCGACGGCGCCGCGCAGCGCCGCCTCGAAGCGGTCGCCGGGCTTGCGGGTTTCCAGCAGCACCGCGCCGCCGGTGACGTTGCGGCCGAAGAGGATCCCCTGCGGGCCGCGCAGGACCTCGATGCGCTCGAGGTCGAAGATATCGAAGACCGTGTCGTTGTTGACCGCGAGATAGACCCCGTTGACGAAGACGCCGACGGCCGGATCGATGGACGGGATGGAGCTATTGATGCCGAGGCCGCGGATGGAGAAGTTCGCGGTACCGCGGCGCGTGCCGACGTCGTCCAGGAGTACGCCCGGGAGCCCGGCGGAGAGCCGGGTGAGGTCGCGGGCCTTGAGTGTCGCGAGGTCCTCGCGGGTGAAGGCGGTCACCGCCACCGGTGCCTCGATGGCGCGCTCGCTGCGCTTGCGGGCGGAGACCAGGATCTCTTCGAGGACCGGGCGGGCGCCGGCTTCCGCGGCAATTGCGGGGGGCGCTGTGGCGGCGGTTGCGAGGAGGAGGGCGGTGTTGAGGCGGCGCGGCATGAAAAGCTCCCTGGCTGGTTGGCGCGCGAAGGGTGCGCCAACCACCGGGGCCTGTCAACCCAAAGCCTTATTTCAGGTTAACAGGTGGCGCCTGAGCGGGTGAGCGATGAGAGCGGTTTCTTGCCCGGCCCCCGGTGCGGGCCCTTGCGGGCCCGGTCGGGAGGGCGGCGCGGGTCAGATCCGCTCGACGATCGTGGTGATGCCCTGGCCGAGGCCGATGCACATCGTGGAGATGCCCCAGGTCAGGTCCCGGTCCTGCATCACGTTCAGCAGCGAGCCGGTGATCCGCGTACCGGAGCAGCCGAAGGGGTGGCCCAGGGCGATGGCGCCGCCGTGGACGTTGACCTTCTCTTCCATGTTGTCCAGCAGGCCGAGGTCCTTGAGCACCGGCAGGGCCTGCGCCGCGAAGGCCTCGTTGAGCTCCACCATGTCGATGTCGTCGATGGACAGGCCCAGCTGCTTCAGGGCTTTCTTCGTCGACGGCACCGGGCCGTAGCCCATGATCGACGGGTCCACGCCGGCCACGGTCATGGCGCGGATGCGGGCGATCGGCGTCAGGCCCAGGGCCTGCGCCTTCTCGGCCGAGAGCACCAGCATGGCCGAGGCGCCGTCGGAGATCTGCGAGGAGGTGCCGGCGGTCACGGTGCCACCCTGCGGGTTGAAGGCGGGCGGCAGCTGGGCCAGGCCCTCCAGGGTGGTTTCCGGGCGGATCGTCTCGTCCCGGGACACGGACACCAGGGCGCCCTGCTCGTCGTGGCCCTCCACGGGGATGATCTCCCGGTCGAACTTGCCCTCCACCGTGGCCCGGTGGGCGAGCTGGTGGGAGCGCAGGCCGAGCTTGTCCTGGTCCTCGCGGCTGATGCCGTGCATCAGACCCAGGTACTCCGCGGTCATGCCCATCATCCCCGCAGCCTTGGCGACGTTGAGCCCGAGGCGGGGGTTGATGTCCACGTCGTCCATCATCGGCAGGTGGCCGAGGTGCTCCACGCCGCCGACGAGGTAGACGTCACCGATGCCGGCGATGATGCTCGCCGCGGCGGTGTGCAGGGACGACATGGAGGAGCCGCAGAGGCGGTTCACGGTCTGCGCGGGCACGGTGAAGGGCAGCTGGGCCCGGAGCACGATGTTGCGCGCGAGGTTCATGCCCTGCTCGCCCCGCTGCAGCACGCAGCCCCAGATGAGGTCGTCGATCTCTGCCGGGTCGAGCTTGTCGTTGCGGGCCAGCAGGCCCTTGATTACCGCGACGGACAGGTCGTCCGCGCGCACGTTGCGGAAGCAGCCGTTCTTCGACCGGCCCATGGCGCTGCGGGCGAAGTCGACGATGACGGCGTCTCTCGGGTTGGCTTTCACAGTCATTCTCCTTTCCTCGAGCCGGCGCTCAGTAGTAGGTCTCGCCGGCGGCGAGTTTTGCTTTCATGCCCTCGGTCAGCTCGTAGGCCTTGCCGAGCTCTGCGAACTTCTCCGACTGCTCTGCCAGCCAGGGCAGGCCGACGGTATCGACCCAGCGGAAGACGCCGCCGCGGAAGGGCGGGAAGCCGATGCCGTAGACCAGGGCCATGTCGGCCTCGGCGGCGCTGCCGACGATGTTTTCCTCGAGGCAGCGGGCGAGCTCCGTGGCCATGGGCAGCATCATGCGCGCGATGATGTCGTCGCGCTCGAACTCGCGGCGCTCGCCACAGACCGGGGCGATCAGCTCGCAGGCGGTGTCGGACGGGGTCTTCTTCGGCTTGCCGCGCTTGTCCGGCACGTAGTCGTAGAAGCCCTTGCCGTTCTTCTGGCCGAGCCGGTCATTCTCGAACATCACCTCCGTCGCGGTCTTGAAGTCGAGCTTCATGCGGTCCGGGAAGCCCTCGGCCATGACGCCGGCGGCGTGCACGCCCGTATCGATCCCCACCACGTCCATTAGGTAGGCGGGGCCCATGGGCCAGCCCCATTTCTCCATGACCTTGTCGACGGCCTGGAAGTCGGCGCCGTCGCGCAGGAGCTTCGAGAAGCCGTCGAAGTACGGGAACAGCACCCGGTTGACGAGGAAGCCGGGGCAGTCCTTCACCACCACGGCCTTCTTGCCCATGCGGTTGGCGTAGGCCACGGTGCGGGCAATGGCGGCGTCGGAGGTCTTCTCGCCGCGGATCACCTCGACCAGGGGCATGGCGTGCACGGGGTTGAAGAAGTGCATGCCGCAGAAGTTCTGCGGCCGCTCCAGGGCCTCGGCAAGGTAGCTGATGGAGATGGTCGAGGTGTTGGAGGCGAGGATCGTGTCCTCGGTGATCTGCTGCTCCGTCTCGGCGAGCACCGCGTGCTTGACCTTCGGATTCTCGACCACGGCCTCGACCACGATGTCGACCTGGTCGAAGCCGTCATAGCTGAGCATGGGGTCGATGCTGCTGAGGACCTCGCCCATTTTCTCGGGTGTCATGCGGCCACGCGCCACGCGCTTCGACAGCAGCTTGCCGGCCTCGGAAAGCCCGAGGTCCAGGCCTTCCTGGGCGATGTCCTTCATCTTGATGGGGATGCCCTTGTAGGCGGACTGGTAGGCGATGCCGCCGCCCATGATGCCGGCGCCGAGCACGGCCGCGCGCTCGATGGCCTTGTCGGCCTGCTTTTCCCAGCCCTTCGCCTGCTTGGAGAGGTACTGGTCGCCGAGGAAGATGCCGACGAGGGCGGCGGCCTGCGGCGTGGTGGCCAGCTCGGCGAAGCCGCGGGCCTCCACCGCGAGGGCGTCCTCGAGGCCCATGCCGCGGGCCTCCTCGATGACTTCGACCACCTTCATCGGCGCCGGGTAGTTCTTGCCGGCCTGCTGGCCGACCATGGCCTTCATGGTGAAGAAAGCCATCATCGCTTCCGTATCGTTCATGGGCAGCGGACCTGCCTTGGCGGCCCGGCGGCCGGCATAGTCCAGCTTGCCGGCGGCGGCATCGCCCAGCATCTGCAGCGCGGCGTCGCGCAGGGCGTCCGCTTCCACCACCGCATCGACGGCGCCGGCCTTCAGGGCGGCGTCGGCGCGCTGCTCCGCGCCGGTGGTGATCCAGGTCACCGCCTCGTCCACGCCGATGATCCGCGGCAGGCGCACCGTGCCGCCCCAGCCGGGGAGGATGCCCAGCTTCGTCTCCGGCAGGCCGACCTTCGCCGCGCTGGCCATGACCCGGAAATCGCAGGCCAGGCAGACTTCGAGGCCGCCGCCCATGGCGTAGCCGTTGATGGCGACCACGCTCGGGAAGGGCAGGGCCTGGAGGCGATTGAAGTTGGCGTTGTTGGCGCCGGTAAAGCCGGCGATGTCGTCGGCCCCGGCTCCGAAGAGCCCGGTGAACTCGGTGATGTCGGCGCCGACGATGAAGACCGGCTTGCCCGAGGTCACCAGCAGACCGCGCAGGCCCTGCTCGGCCTCCAGGGCATCGAGGGCCGCGGTGAGGTCGGCGACCGTGGCCTGGTTGAACTTGTTGACCGACTCGCCGGCGAGATCAAAGCGTAGCTCGGCGAAGTCGCCATCGAGGCGAGCCACGGAAAGCGCGTCACTCTGGTAGATCATGGTGAGGTCCTGTTGCTGTAGGCAATGGATGCCGGCGCGCGAGCCGGCGGGGGCTCCACAGTGTAGCGCCCGCTCCCGGCCCTGTGAATGTGTTCGGTGTAAATATTTGGCCGTTCCCTCCTGGCCATTTTCCGGGGCGGCCGCTGGAGGAGGGCTCCGGCCGCTCCCCGGTTCACGCCTCGTGGGGGGCATCCTCCATCACCGGCCCGTACCGCCCTGGCCTGGAGATTACCCGCGGCGCGAGGGCTGAGTGCGGGCGTCTTCTCTCACAAAGCGTGTATCGGGGAGCGACTGAGAGAAGACGCCCGCACTCAGCCCGTGAACTATGCGATAAACCGCTGCTTTCCGCGCCGGACGGGGGGGCGGCTCCAGAGTACGACCGGCGGCGCGATGTCCCGGTCAGGAGAAAGAGCGCTGGCGGGGGGCAGGGGGTTGGCGGCGGCCAGCAGGGCGGGACTGGCCGTGCGCCGGGTACCCGCGTCGCTCGCGGCTCGCCCGGCGGCAGCGGTCATGAAGGGGGCAGTGGAGGGGTCAGTGGAGGATGCGCTCCGGCGAACTTCCGGCGGGCGGACGGTCGCTGCCGGTAGCGGTGCTGCTGTCGTTACCGGTCGTCGCCTCGCCCTGGGCTTCCACGTAGCTGCGCAGACGGCCGACCACGCTGGTCATCACGTCTATGGTCTGGCTGATCTGGTCCAGCGCCATGAGGATACTCTCGCGGTCGCTGTGCCGGTCGTCGCGGTCATTCATGGCGTTCCCTCCGCCGGGCCCCGCTCTGCGCCCTTGCCGGGCTGGGCGCTATATCTGGGGTGGTGATTTTTGATGGCCTACAAGATAGTGCGCTTTTGAAGATTCTGCAAATTTTTTGCTGCGGCCGCCTATGACCCGCTCTCGAGAAGCGCCTCCAGCAGCGCCTTCTGGGCGTGGAGCCGGTTCTCGGCCTCGTCCCAGATCACGCTGTCCGGCGCGTCCATCAACGCGGCGCTGATCTCCTCGCCGCGGTGCGCGGGCAGGCAGTGCATGTAGAGGGCGTCCGTCGCCGCCCGCGCAAGGAGGTCCTCGCTCAGCTGGTAGGGCGCGAAGGCCTCGGCGCGGGCCCGCTGTTCGCTTTCCTGGCCCATGGAGGCCCAGACATCGGTCACCAGCAGGTCGGCCCCCGCCGCTGCCGCGGCCGGGTCGGTGACCACCGTTACCCGGTCGCTGTTTGCCGCGAGCAGGCCGGCATCCGGCTCGAAGCCGGGCGGGCAAGCGATGCGCAGCTCGAAGTCGAACTGGCGAGCGGCGTTGATATAGGACTGGCACATGTTGTTGCCATCACCCACCCAGCACACGCTGCGCCCGGCGATGGAGCCGCGGTGCTCGCGCCAGGTCTGCATGTCGGCGAGCAGCTGGCAGGGGTGGTAACTGTCGGTCAGCGCATTGATGACCGGGACGCTGGAATGGGCGGCGAAGCGCTCGACGATGTCGTGGCCGAAGGTGCGGATCATGACCACGTCGACCATGGAGGAGATCACCCGCGCGGAGTCCTCGATCGGCTCGCCGCGGCCGAGCTGCGTATCCGCAGGCGACAGGAACATGGCGTGGCCGCCGAGCTGGGCCATGCCGGCCTCGAAGGAGACCCGGGTCCGGGTGGACGACTTGGCGAAGACCATGGCCAGCACCTTGCCGGGGAAGCGGCGCTGGTCCTCCCCCGCGCGATGGCCGCGTTTCAGCTCACTGGCGCGGTCGAGGAGGGCCTCCAGTTCGGCGGGGGTGAAGTCGAGCAGGGTCAGGAAGTGCCGGGTTGCCATCGTCGATCCTCCGGGGGGAGTCTCCCGCAATGCCCGCCGCAACCGGTGCCGGGGCGCAGGAAAACCGGCGAGCATAGCGGGTGGCCACGGCACTGGCAATCGGGACCGGGTGGATCGGGACCGGGTGGAATCGGCGGCAGTGAACGCCGGGGTCGCGACTTTTGCTGAATAACCGACTAAAATACGCAGGTATACGCGGCGCGCCCGCTGAAGCCCGCCAGGCGTTTATTCAGGAAGTAACAGGAAGCCCAAGGAAGTGACGATGGATATCATGGAGCAAATCCGGGAGCAGATCGAGAACAACCCGATCCTGCTGTACATGAAAGGTTCGCCGAACCAGCCGCAGTGCGGCTTCTCGGCGCGGACCGTGCAGGCACTCATGGCCTGCGGCGAGCGTTTCGCCTATGTGGACGTGCTGTCGAACCCGGATATCCGCGCCAGCCTCCCGCAGTATGCGAACTGGCCCACCTTTCCCCAGCTCTGGGTGAAAGGCGAGCTCATCGGCGGTTGCGACATCGTGAGCGAGATGCACGAGAGCGGCGAGCTCGCCACGCTCATCAAGGAAGCCGGGGGGGACGAGGCCGTCTCCTGAGGCCGGGCCCCGGCGCCGCGGTCAGGCCTCGGGCTTGACCGTGCGCGCCGCTGTCTGCAGGTAGTTCTCCAGGCCGAGGCGCTCGATAAGCCCCAGCTGCGTTTCCAGCCAGTCGATGTGCTCTTCCTCGGCTTCGAGAATGCTGACGACGAGGTCGCGGGAGACATAGTCACCGACGCTGTCGCAGTAGGCGGCGGCCTCTTTCAGATCCTTGTGCGCGATGTGCTCGAGCTTGAGATCACACTCGAGCATATCCTTCGTGTCTTCGCCGATCAGGAGCTTGCCGAGATCCTGCAGGTTGGGCAGGCCCTCCAGGAAGAGGATGCGCTCCACGAGTTCGTCGGCGTGTTTCATCTCGTCGATGGACTCGTGGTACTCGTGCTCGGCGAGTTCCGTGAGGCCCCAGTCCTTGTACATCTTGGCGTGCAGGAAATACTGGTTGATGGCCACCAGCTCATTGCCGAGGATGCGGTTCAGGTGTTCGATGACCTTGGGGTCGCCCTTCATGCTGCTCTCTCCTGTCTGCGGGAGCCCCCGCCGGGACAGGCTGGAGGCCAGCGCTAGTGTATCGGGAGGTCGATGCCGGTGCCAGTCGCTGCCGCGGTCAGACCGGGCGGACGGCCGCGTAGAAGCTATCTTCGGGAATGGAGAAGGCACCACCGTTTTCGTCGAGGACTGCCTGCGCCATGGCGCCGCACTGGCCGCACTGGCTCGCGACGCCCAGGTGCTCCGTGAGCTCCTCGAGCGTGGCAATGCCCGTGGAGGCCGCAGCGCGGATCTGGCTTTCGGTGATGCCGTTGCAAAGACACACGAACATAGGGTTTTCCTTCGGCTACGGGTAAGAAGCTAGTGCCGATGAGAATGATTGTCAAATGTTTTTGAGGCCTCCGGCTCGAGGCGGGTGCCGGGGGCGTCGGGTATACTGCGGCGCCCACGGTGAATGATGGTTGGCAGGATGACCCTCGACAGCTACATGCAGGAGCTCGGCCGGGCCGCGCGTACCGCGTCCCGGCGCCTGGCGGCCTCGACGACAGCGGAGCGCAATGGCGCACTCAGGGCCATCGCCGGGGCTCTCGACGGCGCCCGCGGTCGTATCGCCGCGGCCAACGCGGAAGACCTCGCCCGGGGGCGCGAGCACGGGCTGGACGCCGCACTCCTCGATCGCCTGGAATTGACCCCCGCACGCATCGACGCCATGCTCGCCGGGCTCGGCGAGGTGGCCGCCCTGCCGGACCCGGTAGGGGCCATCAGTGATCTCGCCAGCCGCCCCTCCGGCATCCGCGTCGGCCGCATGCGCGTGCCCCTGGGCGTCATCGGCATCATCTACGAGTCCCGCCCCAACGTGACCGTGGACGCGGCTGCGCTCTGCCTCAAGGCGGGAAACGCGACCATTCTCCGCGGTGGTTCCGAGGCGCTGGCCTCCAACACGGCCATTGCCGGCGCCATTGCCGAGGGCCTGCGCGCCATGGCGCTGCCGGCCGGTGCGGTGCAGGTGGTGGATACGGCGGACCGGGCGGCCGTGTCCGCGCTGGTGCGCATGGAGGAGTACGTGGACGTGGTCGTTCCCCGGGGCGGCAAGGGGCTCATCGAGCGCGTGACCGCCGAGGCGCGGGTGCCGGTGCTCAAGCACCTCCACGGCGTCTGCCACGTCTTCATCGATGCCGCGGCCGACCCGGCCATGGCCCACGCTGTTGCCTTCAACGCCAAGACCCAGCGTTACGGCACCTGCAACACCATGGAGACGCTGCTCGTTGATGCGGCCATCGCCGACCGGGTGCTGCCCGGCCTCGGCGATGCCTACCGGGAAGCCGGTGTCGAGCTGCGCGGCTGCAAGCGCAGCTGCGCACTGCTGCCCGGCATCCGCGCGGCCACGGAGGCGGACTGGAGCGAGGAATACCTGGCACCGGTGCTCGCCGTGCGCGTGGTCGATGACTACGAGGCCGCGCTTGCGCACATTGCCCGCTACGGCTCCGGCCACACCGAGGCTATCGTCACCGCGGATCACGGCCGGGCCATGCGCTTCCTGCGCGAGGTGGATGCGAGCTCGGTGATGGTCAACGCCTCCACGCGCTTCGCCGATGGCTACGAGTACGGCCTCGGCGCGGAGATCGGCATCTCCACGGACAAGCTCCATGCCCGCGGCCCGGTCGGCCTCGAGGGGCTCACCTCGCAGAAGTGGATCGTGCTCGGCGAGGGGCACGTGCGCTCTTGAGCGGCGCTCGCTCCGTCCCGGGTCCGCTCGCGGTTTTCGGCGGCACCTTCAACCCGGTACACCTCGGGCACCTGCGCTCGGCGGTGGAGCTGGTGGAACGCCTCGAACTGGAAGAGCTTCGTTTCATGCCCTGCGCGCTGCCGCCGCACCGGGAGGCGCCCGGTGTGGATGCCCCGACCCGCGCGAGGCTGGTGGAACTCGCGATTGCCGGCGCGCCCCGCCTCGCCTGTGACCGCCGTGAGCTCGAACGGGCAGGCCCCTCCTACACGATCGACAGCCTGCTCTCCCTGCGCGCGGAGCTGGGCGCGGCGCGGCCCCTGCTGCTGGTGGTGGGCAGCGATGCGCTCGCGGGGCTTCCGCGCTGGCATCGCTGGGAGGAGCTCCTGGACCACTGCCACATCGTCGCCCTGGCCCGCCCCGGTGCGGCGCTGCCCGCCAGCGGTCCCATGGCCGGCTGGCTCGCGCAGCGCCGCGTCGAGACCGACGCGCTCCGGGGCCGTCCGGCGGGCGGGGTGCTCCTCCTCGAGCTGCGACGGCTGCCGATTTCCGCCACGGAAATCCGCGGGCTGGTACAATCGGGGCGCTCGGCGCGCTACCTGGTCCCCGACCCGGTGCTCGCCTACCTCGAACGGCACGGGCTTTACCGACAGGTGCCCCGAAGACAGGAAGGAAACGATTGCCAGCAGTGAATCTCCCGGCCGCCCGCAGCGGTCCGAGCGCACCGTGAACGCCGAGGAACTCCGCGACCTCGCCCTCGCCGCCCTGGAGGATCTCAAGGGTGTGAACGTGGTCAGCATCGATGTTCGCGACCGCACCGATGTCACCGATTTCCTCGTGGTGGCCAGCGGCACCTCCAACCGGCACGTGAAGTCCCTTTCCGACAGCGTCATTGAGAAGGCCAAGAAGGCAGACGCCCGGCCCCTCGGGGTCGAGGGCCAGGAGGGTGCCGAATGGGTGCTGGTGGACCTCGGCGACGTGGTGGTCCACGTGATGCTGCCCGCGACCCGGGATTTTTACGACCTGGAGCGGCTCTGGGCAGTCCCCGACCGGCCGGGCTGATGCGCCTCACGGTGCATGCGGTGGCGGGCAAGCTGCCGCGGTGGGTGGCGGAGGGCAGTGCCGATTACGAGCGTCGCCTGCCGCGGGAGCTGAAGCTCGCCTGGCGCGATGTGCCCCTGACGCGGCGCGCTGCGGACGGCAGCGGTGCCGTGCTGGCCGAGCGTGAAGGGGAGCGGCTGCTCAAGGGGGTGGGGGGCGACGACCGGGTGATCGCCCTGGACCCGGGCGGCGAGCCCTGGCGCACCGAGGACCTGGCCCGGCACCTGGCCGACTGGCAGATGGACGGACGTCCCGTGGCGTTTCTCATCGGCGGCCCCGACGGGCTGTCCCCGGCATGCCGCGCGCGGGCAGAGCGGAGCTGGTCCCTGGGGCGGCTGACGCTGCCCCACCCGCTGGTGCGCGTCGTGCTCGTCGAGCAGCTTTACCGGGCTTGGACAATTCTCAGCAATCACCCCTATCATCGCGGCTGATGGCACAGGCAATCACCCTGAAGGATACGCGGCGGGAACTGCGTATCTATGGCGGCCGCACGGTGGTCGCGGTGCTCGCCGTGCTGGTCGCGCTTTTCCTTATCTTCCTGCGCTACTTCAACCTGCAGATCACCGGCTACGAGACCTACCGCACGCAGTCGGAACGCAACCGGGTGCAACTGCAGGCGCTGCCGCCGAAGCGCGGCCTCATCTACGATCGCCACGGCGTGCTGCTGGCGGCCAACCGGCCGAGCCATATCCTGTCCCTCGTGCGCGAGCGGGTGCCGGACCTCGAGGCCACGCTGACCGCTCTCGGTGAACTGGTTGCCGTGGACGAGGATGACCTGGACGCGTTTCATCGCCGCCTCGGCCAGCGCCGACCCTACGAGCCCGTACCCCTGCGTTTCCGGCTCACGGAGGACGAGCGGGCCCGGCTGGCGGTGAACCGCCACCGTCTGCCGGGCGTCGTGGTCGATGCGCAGCTCATGCGCCACTACCCGCAGGGCGAAGTCTTCACGCACGCCATCGGCTACGTGGGGCGGATCAACGAGCGCGAGGCGGCGCGCCTGGACGCCTCGGACTACCGCGGCACCTTTCACATCGGCAAGACGGGCATCGAGCGCCGCTACGAGGACACGCTTCACGGCACGGTGGGCTACCAGAATGTCGAGACCAATGCGCACGGCCGCGTGCTCCGCATCCTCGACCGTTTCGATCCCGAGCCCGGCCAGGACCTGGTGCTCAACCTCGACAGCACGCTGCAGCGGGTCGCCACGGAGGCCCTCGGTGACCAGCGCGGCGCCGTGGTGGCCATGGACCCGGCCACCGGCGGGGTTCTCGCCCTCGTCTCCACGCCCGCCTTCGATGGCAACCTGTTCGTGAACGGCATCAGCAGCCGGGACTACGGCGCGCTCCGTGACTCGCCGGACGTGCCGCTCTTCAACCGCGCCGTTCAGGGGCAGTATCCGCCCGGCTCCACGATCAAGCCGCTGATGGGAATCGCCGGCCTCGAGTCGGGGCTGGTGACACCGGAGAGCACGGTGCCGGACCCGGGCTGGTACCGGCTCCCGGGCGACACCCGGCGCTACCGGGACTGGATCCTGCGCATCCGCGGCACCGGCCACGCGCCGGAGGTGGACCTGCACATGGCGCTGGCGGAGTCCTGCGATGTCTATTTCTACGACCTCGCCCGGCGCCTGACGGTGGACCGCATGCACGATTACCTCGCGCCCTTCGGCCTCGGCACGCGGACGGGCATCGATACCACCAACGAGCGCCCCGGTGTGCTCCCGTCGAGCGACTGGAAGCGCAGGACCCTGGGCCAGCCCTGGTACCCGGGGGAGACGCTCAGCGTGGGCATCGGCCAGGGCTACATGCTGGCCACACCGGTGCAGCTGGCGGCGGCCACCGCGGCCATCGCCAGCCGCGGTGTCTTCCACGTGCCTCAGCTGGTCCGGCGTATCGGCGGCGAGGCGGTCGCCCCGGCGCCACCGCGGGTGATCGAGGCTGCACCGGAGACCTGGGACGCCATCCACGAGGGCATGCGTGCCGTGGTCCACGGTGAGCGTGGCACGGCGAAGCTCATCGCCGGCGGCCTCCAGTACGTCATGGCCGGGAAGACCGGCACGGCGCAGGTCATCGGTATCGCCCAGGGCGAGGTCTACGATGAGGACGAGGTGGCCGAGCGCCACCGCAACCACGGCCTGTTCGTGGCTTTCGCCCCCCTGGAGGCGCCGACGATCGCCGTGGCGGTGCTCGTGGAGAACGGGGGCGGCAGCACCGCCGCGTCGCCGATCGCCCGGGAAGTGATCGACGCGTGGCTCCTCCGCGGCGGGGAGCTCGCCGGTGGTTGATTACGTCCGCCAGCTGCCGGGACATGACGCCAGCCTGGGGCGCGGCTCGCGCTTCGCCGCGCGCCTGCACCTTGACCTGCCCCTGCTGGCACTGCTCCTGGCGCTCACCGGCTATGGGCTCGTGGTCCTGTACAGCGCCGCTGACGGGGCCATGGGCGCGGTCGTGCGCCAGGCGCGCTACCTCGTCCTCGGCTTCGTCGTGATGCTTGCCGCGGCCCAGTTCCCCCTCGTCCGCTACCAGCGCTGGTCGCCCTGGGCCTACCTCGGCGGCGTGCTTCTACTCGTCGGCGTGATGTTCTTCGGTGTCGGCGCCAAGGGCGCCCAGCGCTGGCTGGACCTCGGTGGTTTCCGGTTCCAGCCGTCGGAGATCATGAAGCTGCTGGTACCGATGACCGTCGCCTGGTATCTCGCCGACCGGGTGCTGCCGCCGCGCCTGCCCTATCTCCTCGCCTGCTTTGGCCTCATCGTGCTGCCGGCGGCACTTATCCTGCAGCAGCCGGACCTGGGCACGGCGCTGCTCATCGCCGCCAGCGGTCTTTTCGTGGTGTTCATGGCCGGCATGGGCTGGCGCTACATCGTCGGCGCCCTGGTCCTGGCCCTGGCATCCGCCTGGCCCATGTGGGCCTTCGTTCTCAAGGACTACCAGCGCCAGCGCATCCTGACGCTGCTCAACCCCGAGAGCGACAAGCTCGGCGCCGGCTGGAACATCATCCAGTCGAAGACCGCGATCGGTTCCGGCGGCTGGTCCGGCAAGGGCTGGCTCGAGGGCACGCAGTCACACCTCGATTTCCTGCCGGAGAGCCACACGGACTTCATCATCGCGGTGCTCGCCGAGGAATTCGGCCTGCGCGGCGTCGTGCTGCTCCTGACCCTGTACCTGCTCATCCTCCTGCGCGGCTTCTGGATCGGTCTCAACGCCCAGAGCACCTACGGCCGCATCCTGGCCGGCAGCCTGACGCTGACCTTCTTCGTCTACATCTTTGTTAACATGGGCATGGTGTCCGGGCTGCTGCCCGTGGTCGGTGTCCCGCTTCCCCTGGTGAGTGCCGGCGGCACCTCCGTGGTGACGCTCCTGGCGGGCTTCGGCCTGCTTATGGCGGTCGCCTCGGAGCAGCGGGTCGTCGGACAATGACCCGTCATGCCGGGCAGCGAGGGAGCCTGATGATGCCAGCCTGTTCCGTCCCCCGGTCGCTTCAGCGTGTCGCGCTGCTGGTGACCCTGGCGCTTGCCCTGCCGGCCTGCGCCGAGCATTACGACGACCACCCGGCCGCAGCGGCCTTTATCGACCAGCTGGTCGCCGAGGACGGCTTCGATCGCGAAACGCTCGAGGGCCTGTTCGCCCGGGCGGAACGCCAGGAGAGTATCCTCGAGGCGATTGCCCGGCCGGCGGAGAAGACCAGGCCCTGGCACGAGTACCGGGACATTTTCCTCACCGATCGTCGCATCGACGAGGGCATTGCCTTCCTGGCCGAGCACCGGGACACCCTCGCCGCCGCCGAGGCCGAAAGCGGGGTGCCGGCGCCGGTGATTGCCGCGGTGCTCGGTGTCGAGACCTACTACGGCCGTATCACGGGCAGCTATGCGGTTATCGATGCCCTGTCCACACTGGCCTTCGACTACCCGCCGCGGGCGCCCTTCTTCCGCCGCGAGCTGCGCCATTTCCTGCTGCTGGCCCGGGAGCAGGGCCTCGACCCGGCAAGCCTCGAGGGTTCCTATGCCGGTGCCATGGGCTACGGCCAGTTCATGCCCAGCAGCTATCGCAGCTACGCGGTGGATTTCGACGGCGACGGGCTCGCCGACATCCGGAACAACCCCGCCGATGCCATCGGCAGCGTCGCCAATTACCTGGCCCGCCACGGCTGGCGGCCGGGCGAGCCGGTGGCTTCCCGCGCGACGCTCGCCGCGCCGGTGCCGGCGGACTGGTTCGACGAGAGCCTCGACGCGGAGCGCACGGTGGCCGAGCTCGCCGCCGGCGGCCTCGTTGCCGCGCGCGATCTGTCGGCGGACGCGCCGGCCCTCGCGCTGGCACTGCAGGGTGAGGACGGGCCCGAGTACTGGGTTGGCCTGCCCAACTTCTACGTCATCACCCGCTACAACCACAGCGCGCTCTACGCGATGGCGGTATACCAGCTCAGCGAGCGGCTTCGCGACGGGGCCGGCGCGTGAGCCTGCCCTGGGGCGTCGCCTGCCTGCTGCTCCTTGCTCTCGGCGGCTGCAACGGGCTGGAGCCGCCCGATGGCGCGCCGCTCAGGCCGGTCGCCGCCCACGAGGTGCCCGATGCGGTGCCGCGGGCGGAGCCGATCCTGCGCGCCGGCAACAGCAGCCCCTACGTCGTCAATGGCGAAAGCTATCGCGTGCTGCCGACGGCGGCGGGCTACCGCGCCGAGGGTATCGCCTCTTGGTACGGGACACGCTTCCACGGCCGCAAGACCGCCAATGGGGAGCCCTACGATCTCTATGGACCCACGGCGGCCCACCGGACGCTGCCCATTCCCTCCTACCTGCGGGTCACCAACCTCGCCAACGGACGTTCCATGGTGGTGCGCGTGAACGATCGCGGCCCCTTCCACCCGGACCGGGTCATCGACCTGAGCTACGGCGCGGCCGTGCGCCTCGGCTTCGCCGAGCAGGGGACGGCGCCGGTGCGGCTGGAGGCGCTGACCCTCGCCGGCGTCGACGACCGCCGCGGCAGCGAGGCCGGTGTCTACCGCTACCTGCAGCTCGGTGCCTTCGCCAGCCGGAAGACGGCGCAGGATCTGCGCGACCAGGTCGCCGCGCTGGTCGATGCGCCGGTGACGGTGACGCCGGTCGAGGTGCACGGCCGTTCCTTGAGCCGGGTCCGCGTCGGCCCGGTGCGCGACGAGACGCATCTCGAGTCCCTGCGCGCCCTGCTGCGCTCCCGCGGCCTGGACCCGGGGCAGGCCCTGCCCTGAAGACGCCGCGCGCCCGCGGGCGACGGGGGGTTCCTTTCGCTGGCCCGGGCCATGCGGTAACATCGCGCGCTCCTAGCCATCGGGGGACTGCCTGCCATGCGTCGACTCGCCTTCGCCATTCTCGGCCTGCTGCTGGCCGTGCAGGGTCAGGCCCAGAGCATCGTGCCCGCGCCGCCGCAGGTGGCCGCCGAGGCCTTCATCCTGGTCGACGCCGCGACCGGTTTCGTCATCGCGAAGGACAGCCCCGATAAGACGCTGCCGCCGGCCAGCCTGACCAAGCTGATGACCAGCTACGTGCTTGCCAATGAAATCGCCGAGGGGAGGCTGTCGCGGGACGAGCAGGTGGTGGTGAGCGAGAATTCCTGGTCGCAGAACCCCGTGTTCCACGGCTCCTCCCTGATGTGGATCGAGCCCGGCAAGGAGGTGACGATCGGGGAACTCGAACGCGGTATCGTCATCGCCTCCGGCAATGACGCGACCGTGGCCGTGGCCGAGCACATTGCCGGCAGCGAAGAGGCTTTCGCCGAGCTCATGAACCAGCATGCCGAGCGCCTGGGCCTCAGCAACAGCCACTTCATGAACTCCCACGGGCTGCCGGACCCCAACCACTACACGACGGCGCGGGACCTGGCGAGGCTGTCCGCCGCGATCATCAGCAAGTTCCCCGAGCACTACGCGCGCTACAAGGAACTCGACTACACCTATAACGACATCAAGCAGTACAACCGCAACAAGCTGCTGCGCGAGGATCCGTCCGTCGACGGCCTGAAGACGGGCTACACCAGCGAGGCGGGCTACGGCCTCGTGGCGTCGGCGAAGCGTGGTGACATGCGGCTCATTTCCGTCGTCCTCGGCACCAGCAGCCCCACGGCGCGCAAGAACGAGACCCGCAGCCTGCTCAACTACGGCTTCCGTTTCTACGAAACGGCGCATCTCCTGGACGCGGGTGAAGAGCTGGAGAAGCCGCGGATCTGGAAAGGACAGGAAGACTACGCGCCTGTCGGCGTCCTCGAGGAGATCGTGCTCACGCTGCCCCGGGGCAAGCGCCAGCAGGTCGAGCAGCGCGTGGCCCTGGTCGATGACATCGAGGCGCCGCTGGCCGTAGGCGACAGTGTCGGCACGCTGACCCTGCTCCTGGACGGCGAGCTGCTCTACCAGGGGCCGGTCGTCGCGCTCGAGGCCGTAGAGCCCGGCGGTTTCCTCGCGCGGCTCTGGGACATCATCCTCATGTGGCTTGCGCGCCTCTTCGGCGCCTGAGGCGGTCTGTGTGGCAACGCAGGATCCGCCTAAGATCGAGTTTCCCTGCGAGTACCCGATCAAGGTGCTCGGCCGCAACCGGGAGGGCATGCAGGACGCCGTGGTCGCGGTGTTCGAGCGCCATGCGCCGGGCTTCGACCAGGCCGGCATCAGCATTCGCGACAGCCGCAACGGCACCTTCCTGGCCATGACCGTCACCATTACCGCCACCGGCCCGGAGCAGCTGAAGGCCCTGCACCGGGACCTCATGGCGACGGGCCACGTGCAGATGGTGCTGTGAGCCCGGGGCTCCGTTACCGCCGCCTGGGCGAGGCGGACTACGAAGAGACCCTCGCGGCCATGCGCCGGCTCACCGACGAGCGGGGCGAGAACGCCCCCGACGAACTCTGGCTTCTCCAGCACCCCCGGGTCTTTACCCAGGGCCAGGCGGGCCGCGCCGAGCACGTGCTCGCGCCCGGTGATATTCCCGTGGTCCAGGTCGATCGCGGCGGCCAGGTGACCTACCACGGGCCGGGGCAGTGGGTGGTCTACCTTCTCATCGACCTGAAACGCCGCGGCCTCGGCGTGCGCGAACTGGTCAGCCTGATCGAACGCGCCATCGTCACGGTGCTCGCCAGCTACGGTATCGAGGCCGCCGCCGATCCGGCCCGGCCCGGGGTCTATGTGGACGAGGCCAAGATCGCCTCCCTGGGGCTGCGGGTGCGCCGGGGCTGCAGCTACCACGGCCTCGCCCTCAACGTGAACCTCGACCTCGAGCCCTTCGGGCGGATCAACCCCTGCGGCTACGAGGGCCTGGCCGTCACTTCCATGGCGGCACAACTGCCGGGCCAGCCCCTGGACGAAACGGCGGTTGGTGAGGCACTGCTCAGAACCCTGGGCGAGGAACTCGCGACAGTCAGTGCCTGACCGGCCGCTTCGCCAGCTTGCGCTGCAGGGTGCGCCGGTGCATGCCCAGGGCCCGCGCGGTGGCCGAGATGTTGCCGTCGTGATCCCGGAGCACCCGCTGCAGGTGCTCCCATTCCAGCCGGTCCAGGGAGGTGGGCTGGCTGGGGACCGCCACCGGCTCGGCCTCCGCCGCGCCGAAGGCGGCGAGGATTTCTTCAATGCTCGCGGGCTTGCAGAGGTAGTTGGTGGCGCCCGCCTTGGTCGCCTCCACGGCGGTGGCGATGCTCGAGTAGCCGGTGAGCACGACCACGCGCGCGCCGGGTGCGCAGGCCAGGAGAGCCGGCAGGGCGACCAGGCCCGAGGTGCCCGGCATGTTGAGGTCGAGGAGCACATGGCTCGGTGCGAAGCCGGCGCAGCGTTCCAGCGCCGTATCCGCATCGTTGCAGACCAGCACGTGGAAGCCGCGGCGCTCCAGGCTGCGCGCCATGATCCGGGTGAACGCCGGGTCGTCGTCGACCATCATCAGCCGTTCCTGGCTCATGGCTGCTCCTCATCATCTGCCAGATCCGCCGGCGTCGCGGTCTCGCTGTCCCCCATCTCCCCGGGCGGAGCGAGCGGCAGGACCAGGCGAGCCTCGCTTCCGCCGTCGAGATTCCGCAGCTCGATACGCCCGCCGTGCCGCTCCACCGCCGCGTGGCTCAGCATCAGGCCGATGCCGAGCCCCTTGCGGCTGCCCAGCAGCACTGGCTTGCCGGGGTCCGCGAGCAGTTCCCGGGGCATTCCCGGGCCGTTGTCGCGGACCGTGACCTGGCCCTCACGCGCGTCCCAGCGGGTGCTTACTTCTATCCGGTCGCCGCCGCTGTCGGCGGCGTTGTTCAGCAGGTTCTCCAGCGCCTGCGCCAGCGTGGGCTCGGTGAGCACCGCGGGTGCGGGGCCGGCCCGGGACTCGAAGCCGTGGCGCACCGCGGGCCGGCGCACGGCCCAGCGCTCCAGCGTCTCCCGCGCAAAGGCATCGAGCGGCTGGCGCCGGGGGCGGGTCGCGGAGGTCAGCTCCGCGGTGCTCGACAGCTCGCGCAGCGTGCTCCGGCAGGTCGCCAGCTGGTCGCGGAGGATCTCGCAATCGGCTCTCACATCGGCGGACAGCGCCGGGTCCGCGAGCAGCTCGTCGACGGTGACGGTCATGGTGGCGAGGGGCGTCGCGAGCTCGTGGGCGGTGCCCGCAGCGAGGCTCGCCACGGCCATGATCTGGTCGTTGCGCAGCCGGTCCTCCCGCTGTTCCGCAGCGCGGCTGGCCTGGGCCCTCAGGATGGCGCCCATGCGCACGACGAAATAGGTGATCAACCCCGCGCTGAACAGGAAGTTGAACCACATGCCCAGGATGTGCACGCTGCCTGCCCCGCCGTGCCCCATGGCGGCGTGCGGCGAGAACAGCGGAAAGGGCACGTAGACGTAGAGCAGGGTGCTGTAGGCCGCGAGGGAGGCGCCGGTCACCAGCCAGGTGTAGCGCCAGGGCAGCACCGCCGCGGAGACCACGACGGGAACGATATAGTAGGAAATGAACGGGTTGTTGGCGCCGCCGCTGAAGTACATGAGTGCGCTCCAGACGATCACGTCACCGAGGAGCTGGGCGAAGAACTCGCCATCGGTCACCGGCCACGGCCGGTAGCTGCGCCAGTAGCTGGCCAGGGTGAAGACGGCGAGCACGCACAGGCTCGCGGCGAGGCCGACGGGGCTCGCCGTCGTGCGGCTCGCGGCGAGCACGTAGGCGAGGACCGCGGCCTGGCCGAGGAGGGCGATAGCGCGGATCGCCAGCAGGCTGCGCAGGTTGGCGAGGGAGGCGCGGTAGGCGTCGGGGTCCGGGTGGGCGCTCAGCATCGCGCGATTATAGCCAGCAGTCAGCGGGAGGGCACGGCGAGGGCACGGCGAGGGCACGGGCGCCGCCCCTCTGCTACACTCGCGCCCCCCGAGAGCAGGCAACCAGGACCCCCATGACCGATCAGGCCGCGAACGATGCCGTCGCCCGGCGCCGTACCTTCGCCATCATTTCCCACCCCGACGCGGGCAAGACGACGATCACCGAGAAGCTCCTGCTGCTCGGCAGCGTGATCCAGACCGCGGGCATGGTGAAGGGGAAGAAGGGACCGCATGCCACCTCGGACTGGATGAGCATGGAGCAGGAGCGGGGCATCTCCGTGACTTCGTCGGTGATGCAGTTCCCCTACCGCGATCGCGTGGTGAACCTCCTGGATACGCCGGGGCACGAGGATTTCTCCGAGGACACCTACCGCACCCTCACCGCCGTGGACTCGGCGCTCATGGTCATCGACGGCGCGAAGGGTGTCGAGGACCGCACCATCAAGCTCATGAACGTGTGCCGGCTGCGCGATACGCCGATCATCAGTTTCGTCAACAAGCTGGACCGTGATATCCGCGACGCCATCGAGCTGCTCGACGAGATCGAGGCCGTGCTCGGTATCGCGGCGGCGCCGATAAACTGGCCCATCGGCATGGGCAGCCAGTTCCGCGGCGTCTACAACCTGTACACGGATACGGTGCACGTCTACGAGCCGGGTCACGGCCGGGAGCTGCACCCCGATACGCGTATCGAGGGGCTGGCCAGCGACGAGGCCCGCGCCCTGCTCGGCGATGACTACGAGGATTTCTGCGAGGAGATCGAGCTCGTCCGCGGTGCCAGTCACGAGTTCGACAAGGCAGAGTTTCTTGCCGGCCGGCTGACGCCGGTGTTCTTCGGCACCGCCCTCGCGAATTTCGGCGTACGCGAGATGCTCGACGATTTCGTGGCCTGGGCGCCGCCGCCCCTCGACCGGGAGACCACCACGCGCACGGTCGCCGCCGCGGAGCCCGCCTTCAGCGGGTTCGTGTTCAAGATCCAGGCCAACATGGACCCGCGGCACCGGGACCGTATCGCCTTCCTGCGCGTCTGTGCCGGCCGCTACGAAAAGGGCATGAAGATGCGTCACGTGCGCATCGGCAAGGACATCCGCATCGCCGATGCGGTGACTTTCAAGGCCGGCGAACGCGCGCTGGTGGAGGAGGCGGTGGCCGGCGACATCATCGGCCTGCACAACCACGGCACGATCCAGATCGGCGACACGTTCACCGGGGGTGAGGCGCTGCAGTTCACCGGCATCCCGCACTTTGCGCCGGAACTGTTCCGGCGCATCCGCCTGCGCGACCCGATGAAGTCGAAGCAGCTGCAGAAGGGCCTTCAGCAGCTCTCCGAGGAAGGTTCCACGCAGGTCTTCGCGCCGCTGACCTCGACGGACCTCATCGTCGGTGCCGTCGGGCAACTCCAGTTCGACGTGGTCGCCTGGCGGCTCAAGGACGAGTACAAGGTCGAAGCGCTTTACGAGCCGGTGAACGTCTACACCGCGCGGTGGGTCTACTGCGACGACCCGCGCAAGCTCGAGGAATTCCGCAAGAAGGCGGCCGAGCATCTCTCGGAAGACGGTGGCGGCTACCTCACGTACCTGGCGCCGACGCGGGTCAACCTGTCGCTCATGGAAGAGCGCTGGCCGGATATCGATTTTCGTGCGACGCGGGAGCACTGACCTGCCGCTCGCCGGGAAAGTTGCTATGCTGTTCGGGAACGGTCCCGGCTAGTGTCCGCCAGAGGCGGCGCCGGGTAAGCTCACCGCAGCGGGAAACAGCAGGCGCCGTTATCACTTCAGCGAACGACTCTGCCATCCCGGCGCCCCGCCGCGACAGCGACGGGTGGGTCGGCGATGCCTTCGCCGCGACCCGTGCCGCGTCCATGGCGGCCTGCGCGGGCCTGGAGGCCGAGGACTACGGCCTGCAGGCCGCCGCTTTCGCGAGCCCGCCCAAGTGGCACCTGGCGCATACGACCTGGTTTTTCGAGACCTTCATCCTCCGTCCCTTCAGCCCCGGCTACGAGGTCTTCCACCCGGCCTTCGAGGTGCTGTTCAACTCCTACTACAACGGTGTGGGCGAGCAGTACCCGCGGGCGCAGCGCGGGCTCCTGTCGCGCCCGACCCTCGACGAGGTGCTCGCCTACCGCGCGCATGTCGACGCTGCGCTGCGGCCTCTTCTCGAGGACCCTGCCGCAGACCCGGCCGTTGCGGCCCGCTGCCGCCTCGGCATCGAGCACGAGCGCCAGCACCAGGAACTCTTCCACACGGACATCAAGTACTCGCTGGCCGCGAATCCGCTGGCGCCGGCGCTGGCCGAGGCCCCGGCCCTGGCGACGGCCGAGGCACCGCCGCTCGGCTGGCTGCCCTTCGCGGGCGGGCTCGTGGAGACCGGCCATGCGGGCGACGGCTTCGCCTTCGACAACGAGCTGCCCCGGCACCGCAGCTGGCTCGAACCTTTCCGCCTTGCCAGCCGGCTGGTGACCAACGGCGAGTTCGAGGCTTTCGTCGCTGACGGCGGCTACCGGCGCCCGGAGCTCTGGCTGGCAGACGGCTGGGATCTCGTCCAGCGCGAGGGCTGGACGGTGCCGCTCTACTGGCGCGGCGACGGGGAATTCACGCTCTATGGACTGCGCCGCCGGGACCCGGCGGCGCCGGTGGTGCACGTGAGCGGTTACGAGGCGGATGCCTACGCCCGCTGGGCAGGTGCGCGGCTGCCCACCGAGGCCGAGTGGGAAACGGCTGCCGTCGCCCTCGAGCCCGAGCCCGTGGGTATCGAGGCGGGCCACCTGCACCCGCGCCCCGCCGCGCCGGGCCCGGCCCAGTTCTACGGCGCCTGCTGGCAGTGGACCGCGAGCGCCTACGGCCCCTACCCGGGCTTTGCGCCCGGGGAGGGTGCCATCGGCGAGTACAACGGCAAGTTCATGTGCAACCAGTGGGTGCTCCGCGGCGGCGCCTGCGTCACGCCGGGCGGACAGCTGCGGCACAGCTACCGGAACTTCTTCTATCCCGCGGACCGCTGGCAGTTCAGTGGTATCCGCCTGGCGGCAGACGATGGCTGAGGGCGGGGGCAGCCCCGCGCCGGGGAACGTCGCGTTTCACGATCTCCACCCCGCGGTGGGGGACAGTCGCGCGGAGGCGCTGGCGGGCCTGCGGGAAGCTCAGAAACGGGTGGACCCCAAGCACTTCTATGACGCGCGCGGCTCGCAGCTTTTCGAGGCCATCACCCGCCTGCCCGAGTATTACCCCACGCGCACGGAAACGGCGATCCTGCGCCGGGAGGCCCGCTCCATCGCCGGCAGCTGCGGCGCCCGGGCGGTGCTCATCGAGCCGGGCAGCGGCAACTGTGAAAAAGTCCGGCTGCTGCTCGATGCGCTGCGACCGGCGGCCTACGTGCCCGTCGACATTTCCGCGGCGTTCCTGCGCGAAGCGGCCGGGGCGCTTGGGGACGCTTTCCCCTGGCTGCCCGTCCGTGCCATCTGCGCCGATTTCAACGCGGCGCCGGAACTCGACGATTACCTGCCGCCGGGGCGGCGCCTGGTGTTCTATCCCGGCTCGACCATCGGCAATCTCGAGCCGCCCGCCGCCCGCGCTTTCCTGGGCCGCCTCGCCGGCTGGCTGGGCGAGGACGGCGGTGCCCTGGTAGGTGTCGACCTGCACAAGGACACGGCCGTGCTCGAGCGCGCCTACAACGACAGCGCGGGCGTCACCGCCGCCTTCAATCTCAACGTGCTGAACAGTCTCAATCGGCTCCTCGATGCCGACTTCGACCGGGATGGCTTCAGCCACCGGGCCTTCTACGATGCCCGCCGCCAGCGTATCGAGATGCACCTCGTCAGCCAGCGTGCGCAGGAGGTCCACTGCAACGGGGAGACGATCCACTTCGCCGCCGGCGAGACCCTGCACACGGAAAACTCCTACAAGTACACGGTGGAGGGGTTTGCCGAACTTGCGGCCGGAGCGGGGCTGACGGTGCGTGAGCACTGGCTTGATCCCGGCCGCCTCTTCAGCGTGCACTACCTGGAGCGCGCCTGAAGCGCGTGGCCCCCGGACTCTCCGTCGATCCGGCGATCGTTCTCGAGAACGTGCGCAAGGGCTGGGGCCCGCAGGCGGTCCTCGACGGTATCGATCTCGCCTTCGCGGCGGGGCGCACCACCGCCGTGGTGGGCCGTTCCGGCTGTGGCAAGTCCACGCTGCTGCGCCTCTGCAACGGCCTCCTCGCCCCGGACGCGGGCCGGGTGCATGTCCTCGGCGAGACGCTGCCGGCGCCGGACCCGGTAGCGCTGCGGCGGCGCATAGGCTACGCGGTGCAGCAGGCGGCGCTCTTTCCACACCTCACAGCCCGGGAGAACATCACGCTGGTGGCCCGTCTCGAAGGCTGGAGCGCCGCGGCACTGGCTGAGCGGCTGGACACGCTGCGCGTGCTGGTCGATCTGCCCGTCGATGCGCTCGAGCGCCTGCCCCACGAGCTGAGCGGCGGCCAGAAGCAGCGCGTCGGCCTGTGCCGGGCGCTGTTCCTGCACCCGGGCCTGCTCCTTCTCGACGAGCCTTTCGCCGCCGTCGACCCGCTCACCCGCCGGGATATCCACCAGCGGCTCCTCGCCCTGCAGGCCCACGAACCCGTGACCACCGTGCTGGTGACCCACGACATGGCCGAGGCGCTGCGCCTGGCGGAAGAGGTGGTGATCCTCGGTGGCGCCGGTGGTCCCCGGGTGTACAGCCGGGCTGCGCTTCAGTCGCGGCAGGGAGACAGCGACGCGGAGACCCTGCTGCTGGAACTCATGAGCGAGGACCCGCGGTGATCCGTGCCCTCGCGCTGCTGCTGCTCCTTTGGAGCACCGCGTGGAGCACCGCGGCTCCCGCGCTCACCGTGGGCTCGAAGCGTTTCGCCGAGAGCCACTTACTGGCGGAGATCGCTGCCCAGCTCCTCGAGCGCGAGGGCTTTGCCGTCGAGCGCGCACACGGGCTCGGCGGCTCGCTCATCGCCTGGCAGGCCCTCGGCGCCGGCGACATCGATCTCTACCCGGCCTACACCGGTACGCTCGCCCGGGCCGTGCTCAAGGCGCCGTCGCTCAGCGGCGCCGCGCTGCGCGAGCGGCTCGTGGCCGAGGGTTTCGAACTGCTTCCGGGCCTCGGCTTCGCCAACAGCTATGCGATCGCCATCGCCGGCCGTCTCGCCGAGGCCGGCGGCCTCGAGCGCATCTCGCAGCTCGCGGGGAGGCCGGCGCTGCGCCTCGGCTTCAGCCACGAGTTCCTGCGCCGCGGCGACGGCTGGGAGGCCCTCGCGCGTCATTACGGGCTGCCGCAACAGCCCCGGGGCCTGGAGCATGCGCTGGCCTACCGGGCCGTGGCCGCCGGCGAGCTGGACGGCACCGATGCCTACACCACGGACGGCGAGCTGTCGGTCCACGACCTCGTCCTGCTCGAGGACGATCGCGGCTTCTTTCCCCGCTACGAGGCGGCGCTGCTGGTGCGCGGGGACCTGCCGCCCGTCGCGCGCCGCGCGCTGGCCCGCCTCTCGGGGCGGATCGATGCGGTGACGATGCGCCGCCTCAACTACCGGGTGAGTGCCGGGGGCGAGAGCCCGGCCGCCGTGGCCGCGGCGTTCCTGGCGGCCGAGGGACTCGCGGCGGACGGCGCCGCGGTCGCGCCGCCGACGCTGCTGCGCAGGGTATCCGCGCGGACCCTGGAGCACCTGCGCCTGACGGGCATCGCCCTCGCCGCCGGTTGCCTGGTGGCCATCCCGGGCGCGCTGCTGCTGGCGGGGCGTCCGCTCGCCGCCCGGGTTTTCCTCTACGCCACGGGCCTCGTACAGACCATCCCGGCGCTGGCTCTGCTGGCGCTGCTGATCCCCCTGCTCGGGCTGGGTATGTCGACGGCGATCGGCGCCCTGTTTCTCTATTCCCTGTTGCCCGTGGCGCGCAATACGCTCAGCGGGTTGCTGTCCATCGACCCTGTGCTGCTGGAGGTCGCCGACGGCATCGGCCTGACCCGGCGGCAGCGACTGCTGCGGGTGCAGCTGCCGCTGGCGGCACCGGCGGTGCTGGCGGGGGTGAAGACGGCCGCGGTGGTGAGCGTGGGTACCGCGACTCTCGCCGCCTTTGTCGGCGCCGGCGGGCTTGGCGAGCCGATCATCACGGGGCTGACGCTCAACGACCAGCGGCTGATTCTCGCCGGGGCCATCCCGGCTGCACTGCTCGCGCTCGCCGTGGAGCTGCTCTTCGAGTTGCTGGAGCGCTTCCTGGTGCCGGCGCACCTGCGCGCGCGGCGTGCGGGAGGGGCCGGGGGAGGCTGAGGGTGCGTCGTGGCGGGGGAAGGGGTGCTACAGAAGCGCCTCGATGTCCCGGCGCAGTTCCTCGGGCTTCGTGGTGGGCGCATAGCGCTTGACCACCCTGCCGTCGCGGTCGACCAGGAACTTGGTGAAGTTCCACTTGATGCGCTTGCTGCCGAGAGCGCCGGGGGCCTCGGCCTTGAGGTGAGCGAAGAGCGGGTCCGTGTCAGTACCGTTGACGGCAATCTTGCCGAACATGGGGAAGCTGACGCCGTAGTTGAGCTGGCAGAACTCCATGATTTCATCGTTGCTCCCCGGGTCCTGGCCACCGAACTGGTTGCAGGGAAAACCCAGGATCGCGAACTCCCGGCCGGCAAGCGCTTCGTAGAGTGCTTCCAGCCCGGCGAATTGCGGGGTGAAGCCGCATTTCGAGGCCGTATTGACGATGAGGAGCACCTTGCCCCGGTAGCCGCCGAGATCCACGGCCTTGCCGGTGGCGTCGGTGCAGGTGAAATCGTAGACGGTCTCGCTCATGGGAGCCTCCGGGGTACTACTGGTGCGGGGTAGCCATGGCCGGCAGCTGCGCCATGAGCAGCCCCAGGCGCTTCTGCTGCATCTTCAGGGAAAACTCTAGCTCGCGCAGCCGGGTGCGCAGGGCGGCCTGCTCCCACTTCTGCTGCAGGGCCGCCCGGTGCTCGCCGATGGCGTCCTCGATGGCGTGCACGCGGCGTTCGTAGCGTTCGGCCTGGAGCGCCTTCCACTGGTTCACGGCATCCGTGAACAGCTGGTACTCCCGCTCCAGCTTCTCGAGCAGCGGTTCGCCGGCGCAGTGCCGCGCCAGGGAGCGACGGGCGCGCTCGAACTGGGTATCGAGAACGGCCCGGCGGATGCGGAAGGCCGGTACGCGGGTGAGGTCCGAGGCGAGGCCCACGCGGGCGCAGAGCGCGATCATCCACTTGGTCGGGTCCCACTGGTACCAGCGGATGCCGTTGCGGTAGTCGTTCTGAAAGATGTGGTGGAAGTTGTGGTAGCCCTCGCCGTAGGTGAGGAACGCGAGGAAACCGTTGTCCCGGGCGCTGTTGCTCTCCGTGTAGGGGCGCGTGCCCCAGAAGTGCGCCAGGGAATTGATGAAGAAGGTGACGTGGTGGTTCACCACCAGTCGCGCGAGGCCCACGAGCAGCACCGTGCCGATGACGTTCCCGAGGAACCAGCCCAGGAGGAGCGGCAGGCCGAGGTTCATGGCCGTGGTCAGTGCCACGTAGTGCCGGTGCTGCCAGGTGACGATCGGGTCCCGCTCGAGGTCCGGGATGTTGCTGAAGTCCTCCGCATTGGTGGTGTACTCGCGCAGCATCCAGCCCATGTGGCTGAACCAGAGACCGCGACCGGCCGAATAGGGGTCGCGCTCGTTGTCGTCCACGTGGCGGTGATGCCGGCGGTGGTCCGAGGCCCAGACCATGATGCTGTTCTGCAGGGCGCCGGCGCCCCAGAGGGCGAACCACAGGCGCAGTGTCCAGTGCGCCCGGTAGGCCCTGTGGGACCAGAGCCGGTGATAGCCGCCGGTGATGGCGAGCCCGTTCAGGTAGAGGAAGACCACCGCCCAGGCCCACTGGGCGGCCGTGAAGCCGTGGCTGACGCCCCACCAGGGGACCAGGATCAGGGCCGCCAGGGGAAAGCCCAGGAAGATGGCGGCGTTGATCGGGATAAGGGGGGGTCGGGATGTTGCGCGGGACATGGGATACCAACCTGAAACGTGACCCGCCAATGATAGCGGTTTGCGTCCCGGCTGTCTGTTTGCGCTGTTCGCGTCGCCCGCCGGCGCGGCGCTCTCCGGGGCGCCGGGCGTGGGGTCAGAGCCGTTGCAGGTAGGTCTGGTATTCCATGGTCGTGATATGGCGGAGGAACTCCGTGATTTCCTGTTCCTTGGTGATCGCGAAGGTGGACTGCATGGTCTCGCCCAGGGCGCGGCGGATGAAGTGCGAGACACCGAATACCTTGAGGGCATCCTGCATGAAGATGGGCAGCTCCGCCTCGCCCTTGCGGCTGTACCCGTCCCCGGTGACCGGGGGTGGCGGCTCCAGGCGCCGTTCGATGCCCTCGAGAGCAGCGGCGAGGATCACGGCGAGCACGAGGTAGGGATTGGCGTCGGCGCCGGCAACCCGGTGCTCGAAGCGGCGGGCCGCGGGGGCGCCGGCGGGCACGCGCAGGGCCACGGTCCGGTTCTCGTAGCCCCAGGCGGGATAGGTCGGGGCATGGCTGCCCTTCTGGAAGCGCCGGTAGCCGTTGAAGCTCGGCGCAAAGAGGAGAAATGAATCGGGCATGTAGCGCAGGCAGCCGGCGATGGCGTGCAGGAGCTCCGGCGTGCCACTTTCACCGCCGTCGTTGAAGACGTTGCGCCCCTCGCGGTCGAGAACACTACAATGGACGTGCAGGCCATTGCCCGCCTCATCCTGGAAGGGCTTGGGCATGAAGCTCGCCACCAGCCCGTGGCGCTCGGCGATTCCCTTGATGAGCCGCTTCATCATCAGGATCTGGCGGGCGGCGAGGACCGGGTTGTCCACGTGCTGCATGTTGAATTCATACTGGGAGGGGGCGGACTCCTTCACCACGCCGTCGAAGGGCAGGTCCTGGATCTCGCAGGCGCGCTGCATTTCCTCGAGCATGGCCTGGTGGCGGTGCAGCACATCCAGCCCGTAAAGGTTCCCGGTGACCGGCTCATGGCTCGCCGGGTTGGCACCGGCATGCGTGGGGCCGCGGCCATCCCACTCAACCAGGCTGAACTCGAGCTCCGCGGCTACCACCGGGCGCCAGCCGCGCTCCCGGTAGCGTGCCACCACCTGCTTGAGTACCTGCCGCGGGTCGCCGAGGTAGGGGCTGCCGTCCGGCTCGAAGAGGGAGAGCATGACCTGCCCGTGCCCGGCGGCGGGGGACCAGGGGGTCGGCAGGAGGGAGCCCTCGATGGGCCGGCAGACCCCATCCTCGTCACCGGAGGCGAAGACGAGCTCCTCCACATCCCGGCCCCAGATGTCGAGGCTGAGCGCGGTCTTCGGGAACTTGAGGTCACCCTGGTAGATCTTTTCCAGCTTTCCGCGCGGCACCCATTTGCCCCGGAGGATGCCGTTGGCGTCGGGCAGGAGTGCCTCCACCATCGTGATCTCCGGGTGCGCGCGAAGGAACCAGTCGACTTCAATCGCCATGGTCTAGAGCCAGCTTCAATCAAGGTGCAATGTCGGGCAGCAGCCTTGCCACCTCAATGCCCCGCTTTGGGTAGGGCCTCCCCTTACACCGTCCCCATGTAAACCCGCAGCGGGTCGTCGCCGGCGGCCTCCGCCAGGCAGGACATGCTGTTGATGAACAGCGCAAACAGATCGGTCTGCGAACTCACGTCCAGCTTCCGGTAAATGTTCTTGCGGTGCCGCCGCAGCGTCTCCCTGGCGATGCCAAGGCGCTGCGCGGAGACCTCGGTGCTGTAGCCGCGAAGCATGAGCTCGAGCACGTCCTTTTCCCGCGGGGACAGCACCGAGGCGCCGAAGGTATTGAAGGCAAGTTCAACCTGGTGGTCGATGCCGGGCTGGATGAGGTTCTTCACCGCGAAATCGCCGACCCTGGTGTGGGCGCGCAGGAGTGCTGCCACCGGTTCGGCGAGGAGGTACATGCGCTGGTTCTCCTCATCGCTGAAGGCGCCCTGCTGCGGCAGGCGCATCATGCTCAGGTTGATCACATCGCCGCCGGGCAGGCGCGCCAGGTAGACCGCCTCGTCCACCGTGCCGGTTTCTGCATAGTAGTCGCGGTAGTAGGCGGATTCCTCGAGCTTGCCCGCGGTGAGCCGCGACAGCCGGTACAGGGACGACTTCGGCCGGTCCAGGGAGGCGCGGAAGAAGGGGTCCTCCCGGTAGGGACCCTCGAGGTACTGGTCGATCTGTGCATGCACCGCATGGGCCGGTATCTCGTGATAGAGCACCCGCGGCGGGAGTTCCCGGTGATAGAGCCAGAACTGGGGATAGGCGATACGGACCTGGTTGCGCACGGCCTCTACCAGGGCCGGGAAGAACTCATCGCTGCCGAGGCCGTCAACGGCGCGGGCGAGATCCAGCTGCCACTGGCCCAGCTCGGAAAGATCGATCATGCGTCGACCCGTACCCCCAGGTGGTTCGCGGCAGTTTGGGCAGCCCCCGCCAGCCTGTCAACCGGTGCCCGGCGGCGCGCATTCACCAGGGAAGGGGCGCGGTGCGCCAGTGCCCGCGCCAGGCGGCTTCCACGCGGTCCGGGTAGCGCCGGCTCCCGCTGGAGCCGTTGTAGGCGGCGAGGGCGCGGCGCAGGTCGCCCTTCTCGCGCTCCAGGTAGAACTGGAGAATGCGGCAGCCGTAGGCGAGGTTGGTGCGGTTTTGCGTGAGGTTGTCCCCCGGCCGGCCGATTTCCCCCTTCCAGAAGGGCATTACCTGCATGAGGCCCTGGGCGCCGGCCCGGGAGACGGCGAAGCGGTCAAAGGCGCTCTCCACTTCAATGACGGCGAGGACCAGTTCCGGTGCCAGGCCGCTGCGGGTGGCTGCCGCGTGCACCTGGCGGAGAAGCGCGAGGCGCCGGGCGGGGTCTTTGATGAAGGGGGTGAGGCGGGTGGACATGTCCACGAGCCAGACCTCCGCGGCGTAGCGGTCCTCGAAGCTGTCGCTTTCGCTGATGGTGCGCTCGAGGAAGGCGCGCAGGGCATCCCGCTCCTCGCCCTCCGGAAGCGGCGCGGCAACCGCGCCCACCGCCAGGGCGAGCAGCAGCGCGGCGAGCCCCGGGCACCGCCGCGCGTCAGCCCGCCAGCTTCGCACGCAGGAAGTCGAGGGCCTGGTCACGGTCGATGCGCTGTGCCTCGTCGTCCCGGCGGCCCTTGTACTCGACCTGGCCGTCGGCCAGGGACTTGTCGCCGATCACGATGCGGTGAGGAATGCCGATGAGCTCCATGTCGGCGAATTTCACGCCAGGACGCTCGTCGCGGTCGTCGAGGAGGACATCGATGCCGGCTTCCCGGCAGGCCGCATAGAGCGCTTCCGCTGCGTCCGCCACGGCTTCGGACTTGTGCATGTTCAGGGGCACGATAACGACCTCGAAGGGCGCCATGGCCGCGGGCCAGATGATGCCGCGCTCATCGTGGTTCTGCTCGATGGCAGCGGCGACGATACGGCTCACGCCGATGCCGTAGCAGCCCATGTGCAACGTCACGCCGCGGCCGTTCTCGTCGAGCACCGTGGCGTCCATGGCCTCGCTGTACTTCGTGCCGAGCTGGAAGATGTGACCGACCTCGATGCCGCGCTTGATCTGCAGCCGGCCCTGGCCGTCGGGGCTCGGGTCGCCCTCGACGACCTCGCGCAGGTCCTCGACGCGGGGCAGGGGCAGGTCCCGCTCCCAGTTCACGCCCGTGAGATGGTAGCCGTCCCGGTTGGCGCCGCAGGCGAAGTCCGACAGCACCGCGGCAGAGCGGTCCAAGATCACCGGCAGGGGCAGTCCCACGGGGCCGAGGGAGCCGAAGCCGGCTCCCACGGCGGCGCGCACCTCGTCCTCGCCCGCCAGGCGCAGGGGGGAGGCAACCCCCTCGAGCTTCTCGGCCTTGACGGCATTGAGGCTGTGGTCACCGCGCAGCACCAGGGCGACCAGGGTGCCCATTTCCTCGCCACCGACGACGAGAGTCTTCACGGTCTGCGTGGCGTCGAGACCGAGCCGGCTGCACAGGCTGTCAATGCTGTCCACGCCGGGGGTGGCGACCTCCTCCAGCGCTGCGGTGGCGGCGGGCCGGTCCTCCGCCGGGGCCAGCGCCTCCGCCATCTCGATGTTGGCCGCATAGTCGCTGCCGTCACTGAACGCGATGGCGTCTTCGCCGGACTCGGCGAGCACGTGGAATTCCTCCGATGTACTCCCGCCGATGCTGCCGCTGTCTGCGACCACCGGGCGAAAGGCGAGGCCCAGGCGCTCGAAGATGGCGCTGTAGGTGGCGTGCATGACCCGGTAGGTTTCCTCCAGGGAGTCCTGGCTGGTGTGGAAGGAGTAGGCATCCTTCATGATGAACTCGCGGGAGCGCATCACGCCGAAGCGAGGGCGGATCTCATCGCGGACCTTGGTTTGCACCTGGTAGAGGTTGATGGGCAGCTGGCGGTAGCTGCTTACCTCGTTGCGCACGAGCTCGGTGACCACCTCCTCGTGCGTCGGGCCGAGGCAGAAATCGCGATCGTGCCGGTCCTTGATGCGCAGGAGTTCCGGCCCGTACTGCACCCAGCGCCCGGACTCCTGCCAGAGCTCTGCCGGCTGCACCACAGGCATGGTGACTTCCTGCGCGCCGCTCCTGTCCATTTCCTCGCGGACCACGCGTTCGACCCTGCGCAGCACGCGCAGGCCTGTGGGCAGCCAGGTATAGAGACCGGCGCTGAGTTTGCGAATGAGGCCGGCGCGAAGCATGAGCCGGTGGCTGACGATTTCGGCGTCGGCCGGCGTTTCTTTCTGGGTGGCCAGCAGGTAGTGGCGAGTGCGCATGGCGGCGTTCCGGGGATGTTGCAAATGCCGCGAAGTTTACGTGTGAAACACCCACCGGTACAGGCGGAAGGCGCCCGGGCCTGAAAAAAACGGGCTAAATACGCGTTTTTTCGTTTCTCACCGCCGTAAAACCCTTGTATTACAGTATTTTTTGTTTTAAACAGGCACGAAGTCGGGTGCGGGCGCTGGAAATGCCGTGGTGAATGCATTGATCACAGGGCTTTGTGCGCGGCTTGGACGAGGCCATTAGAAAGCAACGAGGAAGGGTTGAAACATGGCAACACGCAAAGCTGCAGCGAAGAAGAAAGCGCCGGCCAAGAAGAAGGTAGCCGCGAAGAAGGCACCGGCAAAGAAAGCACCGGCCAGGAAGGCTCCTGCGAAGAAGGCACCGGCCGCCAAGGCCGCTCCGGCCAGGAAGGCCACCGCCCTCAAGGACAAGCTCACCAAGACGCAGATCGTCGGCACCATTGCCGACAACACCGGCCTCAGCAAGAAGCAGGTCTCTGATGTCATGGGCGAGCTGGAAACGCTCATCGAGCGCTCCATCAAGAAGCGGTCCGTCGGTGAGTTCACGCTCCCGGGTCTGATGAAGATCACCACCGTCAAGAAGCCGGCCCGCAAGGCACGCAAGGGTATCAACCCCTTCACCGGCGAAGAGACGGTCTTCAAGGCCAAGCCGGCAAGCGTTGCCGTCAAGGTGCGCCCGCTGAAGAAGATGAAGGAGTTCGCCGACTCCTGATCGGCGCCTGACCACCGGCGCCGCCGGGCGCCGGTGGCTTCCCTCCGCAAGGTCTGCTTCTCGGGGCAGACAGGGCCGGCGACCCCCCTGACAACCGCCGCCCGCGCCCTTGGCCGCGTCTGACGCCATGGGGTAGAATCCCGCGCTTCCCTTATTCCGGCCAGGTTCCGGGCGAGCAGCCATGCCAATCTACGAGTACCAGTGCCAGGCCTGCGGTGAGCTTACCGAGGCCCTCCAGAAGCTCAGCGATGCGCCGCTGACGCGATGTCCCGCCTGCGGAGCAGAGGCGTTGCGGAAAAAGGTGTCCGCGGCGGCTTTCCGTCTCAAGGGCGGCGGCTGGTACGAGACCGACTTCAAGACCGGCAGCAAGAAGAACCTTGCCGGGGAGACTGACGGCAAGCCCTCGGGCGACAGCAAGGCTGACGGCAAGGCAGACGGCAAGAAGGAAGGAAATAAGGAAGGAACTAAGGAAGGAAAGCCGGACGGGAAGAAGGAAGGGGGCAGCGGCGGCAAGGCCGCGTCCGAGAAGAGCAAGGGCGGGAACGGCTCCAGCGCCGCCTGACGGCCCGCCGGCGCGGGCCCCAGCAACCGGGAAACAGCAACCATGCGCAGCCATTACTGCGGCGTGCTCGGCAACGCCAATATCGACGAGACCGTGACCCTCTGCGGCTGGGTGGACCGCCGCCGGGACCATGGCGGTGTCATCTTCCTGGACCTGCGCGACCGGGAAGGTATCGTCCAGGTGGTCTTCGACCCCGACACGGAAGAGCACTTCGAGCGGGCGGACCGCGTTCGCAGCGAGTATGTGCTGCGGGTGACCGGCCGGGTGCGCGCCCGGTCCGGGGCGACGGTCAACCCGGCCATGGCGACCGGCACCATCGAGGTGCTGGGCAAGGAACTGGAAGTCCTCAACACCGCGGCGACCCCGCCCTTCCAGCTCGACGAGCACACCGCGGTAGGCGAGGAAGTGCGCCTGCGCTACCGCTACATGGACCTGCGCCGCCCCGAGATGCAGAGCCGGCTGATGCTGCGTTCGCGCATCACCGCGGCGGTGCGCCGCTTCCTCGACGGGGAGGGGTTCCTCGACATCGAGACACCGGTGCTGACCCGCGCCACGCCGGAAGGGGCCCGTGACTACCTCGTGCCGAGCCGGACCCACCCCGGCGCTTTCTTCGCGCTGCCGCAGTCGCCACAGCTCTTCAAGCAACTGCTCATGGTCTCCGGCTTCGACCGCTATTACCAGGTGGCCAAGTGCTTCCGCGACGAGGACCTGCGCGCGGACCGGCAGCCCGAGTTCACCCAGATCGATATCGAGACCGCTTTCCTCGACGAGGCGGCGGTCATGGCTATTACCGAGCGCATGATCCGCGAGCTGTTCCGCGAGGTGCTCGAGGTCGACCTCGGCGAGTTCCCGCACATGACCTGGGCGGACGCCATGGAGCGCTTCGGTTCGGACAAGCCGGACCTGCGCATTCCCCTGGAGCTGTGCAGCCTGGATGACCTCATGGCGACGGTGGATTTCAAGGTGTTCCGCGGCCCCGCCGAGGATCCCCGGGGCCGCGTCGCCGTCCTGCGCGTGCCCGGCGGCGCCACGCTGTCGCGCAAGGAAATCGACGACTATACCCGCTACGTGGGCAACTACGGAGCCCGCGGCCTCGCCTGGATCAAGGTCAATGACCTGGCCGCGGGCGTCGACGGCCTGCAGTCGCCGATCCTCAAGTTCATGCCGGCCGAGGTCGTCGACCGGATGCTCGAACGCCTCGGCGCCGAGGACGGCGATATCCTCTTCTTCGGCGCCGACCGCGCCAGCATCGTCAACGAGTCCCTCGGCGCGCTGCGCATCAAGGTCGGTACGGACCGCGGTTTCGTGCGCGAGGGCTGGGCCCCGCTCTGGGTGGTCGACTTTCCGATGTTCGAGGAGGATACGGACGGCAGCTGGGCACCCCTGCACCACCCCTTCACGGCGCCGGCCTGCGACGTCGAGGCGCTGCGCCGTTCTCCCGGTGAGGCGCTGTCCCGGGCCTATGACATGGTGCTCAATGGCACGGAGCTCGGTGGCGGCAGCATCCGTATCCACGACCGCACCATGCAGGAAGCGGTCTTCGATATCCTCGGGATCGAGCCGGAGGAAGCCGAGAGCAAGTTCGGTTTCCTGCTCGACGCGCTGCGCTACGGCGCGCCGCCGCACGGTGGCCTCGCCTTCGGTCTCGACCGGCTGGTGATGCTCATGACGGGCGCCAGCTCGATCCGCGACGTGATTGCCTTCCCCAAGACCCAGACCGCGCACTGTGTCATGACCGATGCGCCGTCGCCGGTGAGCGCCGCGCAGCTCAGGGAGGTGGGTATCCGCCTGCGCCAGGAGCCTTCCGCAGGGGCCGGGGGCGAGCCTCCGGCCGGCGGCGACGAGCCGGCGCAGTAGCCGGCGAGCCCTCGGGAAAGGCAGGGGAGAGGAAAGGAGGACGCCATGGCCGGCCACAGTAAATGGGCCAATATCAAGCACCGCAAGGCGGCCCAGGACGCCAAGCGCGGAAAAATGTTCACCAAGCTCATCCGGGAACTGGTCGTGGCCGCAAAGCAGGGCGGGCCGGCCCCGGAAGACAACCCGCGACTGCGCGCGGCCGTCGACAAGGCGCTCGGCGCCAACATGACCCGGGACACCATCGACCGGGCCATCGCCCGCGGTGCGGGCAACAACGAGTCGGACGATGTCGAGGAGCTGACCTACGAGGGTTACGCCGCCGGCGGCATCGCCGTACTGCTCGAGGTCATGACCGACAACCGCAACCGCACCGTGGCCGAGGTGCGCCATGCCTTCAGCAAGCGCGGCGGCAACCTCGGCACGGACGGTTCCGTCGCCTACCTCTTCACCCGCCGTGGCCAGCTTACCTTCGCGGCGGGCACCGATGAAGAACAGCTCATGGAGGTGGCCCTGGAGGCGGGCGCGGAGGACATCATCCCCAACGACGACGGTTCCTTCGACGTGATGACGCCCTGGGAGGACTTCTCTGCCATCAAGGCGGCCCTCGAGGAGGCAGGGCTCTCGCCGGAGAGCGGCGAGGTCACCATGATCGCCAGCACCACGGTGCCCGTCGATGCCGCCGGCGCCGAGTCCCTCATGGGCCTGGTCGACGCGCTGGAAGACCTCGATGATGTCCAGAACGTGTATACGAACGTCGACATCCCCGACGACGTGCTCGCCGAGCTGCAGGGCTGACAAAAGGACCGAGCGGCTTCGCCCCGCTGCCGAAATACTGTAGATTCTTACAGCTATGAGGGCAGGCGCAGCGCCGGAGCGGCACCCATGGCGGTAATCCTCGGCATCGACCCCGGCTCGGTGAAGACGGGCTTTGGTATCATCGAAGCCGGCCCCGGCGGCGCCCGCTACCTGACCAGCGGCGTGATCCGCCTGCCCGCCGGGCCGCTGCCGGAGCGCCTGCGGGTGCTCGCGGCGGGTATCACCGAGCTCGTCGAGCTGCACTGCCCGTCGGAGCTCGCCATCGAGCAGGTGTTCATGGCCCGCAGCGCCGGCTCCGCCCTCAAGCTCGGCCAGGCCCGGGGGGCGGCCATCGTCCCCTGCGTCGCGGCGGGCATGCAGGTCAGCGAGTACTCGGCGCGGCAGATCAAGCAGGCGGTCGTCGGCACCGGCGCCGCCGACAAGGTGCAGGTGCAGCATATGGTGAAGACACTCCTCAAGCTCCCGGGCACGCCGCAGGAGGACGCGGCCGACGCGCTCGCCGCCGCCCTGTGCCACCTGCACACCCGCGCCGGGCTCGTGGCCCTCGCCGGCGCCAGCGCCGTGCGCCGGCGCCGGGTCCGCTGAGGGCCGCGCGATGATCGGCAGCCTGCGCGGTGTGCTCGTGGCGAAGCAGCCCCCGGAGATCCTCGTCGATGTCGGCGGCATCGGCTACGAACTGCAGGTACCCATGACGACCCTTTTCCAGCTTCCGGCCCTCGGCCAGGAGGTCGCCCTCGTGACCCACTTCGCCGTGCGCGAGGACGCTCAGGTGCTCTACGGATTCATCGATGCGCGGGACCGGGAGCTGTTCCGCAACCTGGTGCGCGTGTCCGGGGTCGGCCCGAAGCTCGCCCTGGCGATCCTCTCGGGCATGGATGCAGACAGCTTCGTGCGCTGCGTGCAGCGCGATGACAGTGCCTCCCTCGTGGCCCTGCCCGGCGTTGGCCGCAAGACCGCCGAACGGCTGCTGGTGGAGATGCGCGACCGGCTGAAGGACTGGCTCGATGATGCCGCGGTACCGGCGGCCACGCCCGCCGCGGAGCGCCCGGCGGATATCACCGCCGATGCGGAAGGCGCGCTCGTTGCGCTCGGCTACAAGCCCGCGGAGGCCGCCCGGCTGGTGGCCGCGGTGAACGACGACAGCATCGACGACAGCGAGGAGCTGATCCGCCGGGCGCTGCGTTCGACGGTGCGCGCGTGAGCGGGGGCAGGGCATGATCGAACCGGACCGGCTCCTCGCGGCTGAGGGCGCTGGCGAGCGCGAGGACGCCCAGGACCGGGCCATACGCCCGAAGACCCTCGAGGACTACGTCGGACAGCCCGCGGTGCGCGAGCAGATGGGCATCTTTCTGGCTGCGGCGAAGGCCCGCGGGGAGCCCCTGGACCACACGCTGATCTTCGGTCCCCCGGGGCTCGGCAAGACGACCCTTGCCGCCATCGTCGCCCACGAACTCGGCGTCTCCCTGAAGACTACCTCCGGGCCGGTGCTGGAAAAGGCCGGCGACATCGCCGCCCTGATGACCAACCTGGAGCCCGGCGACGTGCTCTTCATCGACGAGATCCACCGCCTGAGCCCCTTCGTGGAGGAGGTGCTCTACCCGGCGATGGAGGACTACCAGCTCGACATCATGATCGGCGAGGGGCCGGCGGCGCGCTCCATCAAGCTGGACCTGCCGCCCTTCACCCTGGTTGGCGCGACCACACGCGCCGGCCTGTTGACCTCGCCGCTGCGCGACCGCTTCGGCATCGTTCAGCGCCTGGAGTTCTACGAGGTGGCCGATCTCGCCCGCATCGTCGGCCGCAGCGCCGGTATCCTCGGCATCCCCATGGACGAGGGCGGCGCGGTGGAGATCGCCCGGCGCTCCCGGGGCACGCCGCGCATCGCCAACCGGCTCCTCCGGCGCGTGCGCGACTTCGCCGAGGTCCGCGGTGACGGCCGCATTGATGCCGGCACGGCGGATCGCGCCCTCGACATGCTGAGCGTCGATGCCGCCGGTTTCGACCACCTCGACCGGCGCCTGCTGCTCACGCTCATCGAGAAGTTCGACGGTGGCCCCGTGGGCATCGACAGCCTCGCCGCATCGCTCTCGGAGGAGCGCGGGACCATCGAGGACGTGCTCGAGCCCTACCTGATCCAGCAGGGCTTCATCGTGCGCACCCCCCGCGGCCGCGTGGTCACCCGCAACGCCTACCTTCACTTCGGCCTCGCCGCCCCAAAACGCGGCGGCGAGGTGCCGCCCCAGCCCTCCCTGCCCCTGGATGGAACGCCGGGCGACGAGCCGTGAGCGGGGGTGAATTTTCCCTCCCGGTGCGGGTCTACATCGAGGACACGGACGCCGGCGGCATTGTCTACTACGTGAACTACCTCAAGTTCATGGAGCGGGCCCGCACCGAGTACCTGCGTGAGCTCGGCAGCGGCTGGGACAAGCTGCTGCCGGCCGGCCTCATGTTCGTGGTGCGCGATGCGGCACTGACCTGGCACGCGCCGGCGCGGCTCGACGACCTGCTCGCCGTGACCGTGGTGCCGCGACGGGCGGCCGGCGCAACCCTGGCGCTGGAACAGGTGGTGCGACGCGGGAGCGAGACGCTGGTCAGCGGGGACATCACCATCGCCTGCGTGGACGGCGCCACGCTGCGGCCGCGTCGCATCCCGCGCGACATGCTTGCTACACTGCGCGCCGTCATACCCGGGGAGTAGGGACTTGGAAGAACAGCTCAGCCTTCTGGACCTCGTGCTCAATGCGAGCTTCACCGTGCAGGCGGTCATGCTGATCCTGCTCGCGGCGTCCGTGACCTCCTGGTACATGATCGCCCAGCGCGTTCTCTACTACCGCCAGAGCCTCGGCGACATGCTCGCCTTCGAGGACCAGTTCTGGTCCGGCATCGATCTCGCCGAGCTCTACCGCGAGGGCAACCAGCGGGCCGCGGACGGCGATACGATCCTCGGCATGGAAAGCATCTTCCGCGCAGGCTTCAAGGAGTTCTCCCGCCTGGCCAAGCAGTCCGACATGGACGCCGAGGCCGTGGTCGAGGGCGCCCGCCGGGCCATGCGCGTGGCCACGCTGCGGGAGGAGGAGCGGCTCGAGAAGAACCTGCCGTTCCTCGCCTCCGTGGGCTCGACCAGCCCCTATATCGGCCTCTTCGGCACCGTGTGGGGGATCATGCACTCCTTCCGTGGCCTCGCCAACGCGACCCAGGCCACCCTGGCCACGGTAGCACCGGGCATTTCCGAAGCCCTCGTCGCCACGGCCATGGGCCTGTTCGCGGCCATTCCCGCAGTCATGGCCTACAACCGCTTCGCGGCCCGCGTGGACATGTTCGAGAACCGCTACGAAACCTTCGTGGACGAGTTCTCCAGCATCCTCTACCGCCAGGCCTACGCCCTGCGCGGCCGCCCCCGGGAGCGCTGACCGCCGGTGGGCCGCCAGCGCAACAAGCACCGGCCCATGGCCGAGATCAACGTCGTGCCCTACATCGACGTGATGCTCGTGCTTCTCATCATTTTCATGGTGACGGCGCCCATGCTCATGCAGGGCGTGAAGGTGGAGCTGCCTGACGCCGCGGCGGAGCCGGTGGACAACCAGGACAGCGAACCGCTCATCGTCTCGGTGAACAGCGCCGGGCAGCTCTTTCTCAACCTTGGGGTAGACGAGGAGCGGCCCCTCTCGTTGGCCACCATTCAGCAGCGGGTGGGGGCGGTGATGCGCCGCAGCCCGGACAAGCCGGTGCTCGTCTGGGGTGACGAGGCCGTGCCCTACGGTGAGGTCGTCACCCTCATGGCGGCGCTGCAGGAGGCGGGGGCGCCGGCGGTCGGCCTGGTGACGGAAGACCCGCGATGAATGCGCTGCTGGCGCCGGACGGCCCGGCTCTCAGGCTCCTGCCCGCGGCGGTGACCCTGGCCCTCCACGGACTCCTCTTGCTCGCGCTGGCCGCGCGCTGGGAGTGGCAGCCGGAGCGGACCATCGAGGCGCGCACCATCACACCGAAGATCATCGAGGCGAAGCTGGTGACCCTGGACCAGGTCCGCCCGGAACCGAAGCCGAAGCCCCGGGCGACACCGGAACCGAAGCCGCGGCAGCAGGCCGCGCCGGAGCCGGAACCGAAGGCCGCGGCGCAGCAAACAAAGCCCGCCGACGTCGCGCCGAAGGCCGAACCGAAGCCCGCGCCCCGGTCGGAACCCAAGCCGGAACCCAAGCCGGAACCGCGCGAGGAACAGCGCATGAGCGCCGAGGAACTGGCGGCGCTGACGCGCAGGGAGCTCGAGGCCGCGGTGGCCAGCGAGGAAGAGGCCCGCGTCGCCGTCACCGCCGAAGAGATGGCCGCCAGCTACGCGGCACTCATCCAGCGTACGGTGATCGGCTACTGGAGCCGCCCGCCGAGCGCGCGCAACGGTATGGAGGCGCTCCTGGCGGTGCAACTCGTGCCCACCGGCGAGATCCTCAGCGTGACCGTGCTACGCTCCAGCGGTAATGCCGCCTTCGACCGCTCGGCGGTGAACGCGGTGGAAAAGGCCGGCAGCTTCCCGGAATTGTCCAACCTGCCGTCCCGCGAATTCGAAAAGACCTTCCGGCGTTTCCGCCTCCTGTTCAGACCCGAGGACCTTCGCTACTGATGACGATCACCAGACGTGTTGCCCGCCTTGCCTGTGCCCTGTGCCTTGCTCTCCTCGTGCCGCTCGCCGCCCGCGCGGAGCTGGTCATCGAGATCACCCAGGGGGTCGACGATCCGACACCCATTGCCATCGTGCCCTTCGCGGGCACGGCTGCGATACCGGAGGACATCGCCGGGGTCGTGCAGGGTGATCTCGCCCGCAGCGGTCAGTTCGCCCCGGTCGATCGTGGCGACATGCTCAGCCTGCCGAGCAGCGAGGCGGAAATCTTCTACCGGGACTGGCGCGCCATCGGCACCGAGTACCTGCTTATCGGCCGCGCGAGCCTGGCGGAGGAGCTGCGGATCGACTACGCGCTCTACGACGTGAACCGCCAGCGCGAGGTCACCACGGGCACGGTGACCGGCCCTGCGAACGAGGCGCGCATGCTGGCGCACCGTGTTTCCGACGCCGTCTACGAACGCCTCACGGGCATCCCCGGCGCTTTCGCCACCCGCCTGCTCTACGTCTCCGTGACCCGTAATCCCGGCGGCAAGGATTACTATCGGCTTACCCTCGCCGACAGCGACGGCGCCCGGCCCATCGTGCTGCTCGAGTCCCGCGAACCGGTGATGGCGCCGACCTGGGCGCCGGATGCGAGCCAGGTGGCGTACGTTTCTTTCGAGACGGGCCGGCCGGCGATCTTCCGCCAGGACCTGCGCACCGGCGCCCGCGAGCAGCTCACCAACTTCCGGGGCCTGAACAGCTCGCCGGCCTGGTCACCGGACGGCAACACGCTGGCCCTGGTGCTGTCCAAGGACGGCAGCCCGGACATCTACCTGCTCGACCTCGGCAGCAAGCGCCTGACGCGCATCACCCGCCACTACGCCATCGATACGGAACCGACCTGGATGCCGGACGGGAAGTCGCTGCTGTTCACCTCCGACCGGGGCGGCAGGCCGCAGATCTACCGCTACAACCTGCAGTCCGGGATCACCGACCGGGTCACCTTCGAGGGGGTGTACAACGCCCGGGCCCGGGTGGCCCAGGACGGGCGCAACGTGGCCTTGGTGCACCAGCGGGAAGGGCAGTTCCACATTGCCATCCACGACCTGGTGACCGAGCGCCTGCACGTGCTCACGAGCACGGATCTTGACGAAAGTCCGAGTATCGCCCCCAATGGCTCTATGGTATTGTATGCCACCAAGCTGGGGGACCGTGGGATCCTCTCTGCCGTGTCCGTCGACGGCGGCGTCAAGTTCCGCCTGCCGGCGCGCAGCGGGGACGTCCGCGAGCCGGCCTGGTCGCCGTATATCAGCCAGTGAGCGCCCGCCAGCGCGGCCGCTCGAACAACGATACGAAGGGAAGGAAAACCGCTATGAATCATCTGCCAGTCGCCGGCAAGGCACTGACCCTGCTGTTCACCGCCGCGTTCCTCGTTGCCTGCTCCGGCTCCGGCAGCAAGGAAGATGAAGCCGCCGCCGAGGCCGCACGCCAGGCCGAGATCGCCGCTGCGGAAGCCGCCCGGGAAGCGGAGCGCGAGGCCGCCGAGGCCGCCGCTGCCGAGCAGCGCCAGCTCGAGCAGGCCGCCATGGCCGCCGGCAACGTCTTCTACTTCGACTTCGACAGCTCCGTGCTCAAGCCGGAAGCGCAGCAGGCGCTGGACGCCCATATCGTGCTGCTGAAGACCAACGACGAGAGCATCCGCCTCGAGGGCCATACCGACGAGCGCGGCACCCGGGACTACAACATGGCCCTGGGCGAGCGCCGGGCCAACGCGGTGCGCGACTACATGGTCGTCAACGGTATCGCCAGTTACCGCATCGAGACCATCAGCTACGGCGAGGAAAAGCCCGTGGCCTATGGCTCCGGCGAGGAGAACTGGTCGCAGAACCGCCGCGTGGAGCTGGTGAAGTAAGCGACAGCGGAACGCGATGCGGTATCGAGCCCCCAAGCTGTTCCTGACCGGGCTGGCCCTCATGGCCGGCCCGGTGTCCTTCGGAGCCCTGGGCCAGGACTATATCGACGTCGAGGCCGAGCGGGCCCGCGCCGGCAACAGCAATGCCGCCCAGCCCGCGGGGGCCCGCAGTTACGGGCTCGACAGCAGCGCCGCACCGGCCACGGTCAGCCGCCCCCCGGCGCCGGCCGTTGGCAGCGAGCAGACCATCGGCAATCTCTTCATCCAGCTGCAGCGGCTGCAGCAGGAAGTAATGCAACTCAACGGCAAGGTCGAAGAGCAGGCGCATGAGATCCGCCGGTTGAAGGAGCAGAGTCTCGAGCGTTACCTCGACCTCGACCGGCGCCTTGCCGGCGGGGCCGCGCCGACCGGCAGCATCAGCGGTGAAAGCCCGGTCACGAGCGCACCGGCCGCCGCTGGCAGCAGTGAAGCGGCCGAGCAGCCCGGCGAAGGCGACGCCTACCGCGCCGCCTATGCGCTGGTGCGCAACCAGGAGTTCGGCGACGCCGTCGCGGCCTTCAAGCAGTTCCTCGAGCGCTTCCCGGACGGCCGCTACGCCCCCAACGCCCACTACTGGCTCGGCGAACTCTACCTCGTGCTGCAGCCGCCGGACCCGGAGGCGGCGCGGCAGTCCTTCATGCTCCTCCTCGACCAGTATCCGGGTAACGCCAAGGAGCCCGACGCCCTCTACAAGCTGGGGCGCGTGCACTACATCAAGGGCAACCGGGAACGCGCCAGAGAATTCCTGGACCGGGTGATCCGCCAGTACCCGGAGAGCTCCGCCGCGGGGCTGGCCAGGGAATTCATCCAGCAGAATCTCTGAGCGGTTACACTGTGACCGCCGCCCTCGACGCCAGCGCAACCACCCTGCGCATCACCGAGATCTTCCACTCGCTCCAGGGCGAGGCGCGGACCGTGGGCCTGCCCACGGTGTTTGTGCGCCTCACCGGCTGCCCGCTGCGCTGCGTCTACTGCGACACCGCCTACGCTTTCAGCGGCGGCGAGCTGTGGGCACAGGAGCGGGTCCTCGACACCGTCGCCGGGTACGGCGCCCGCTACGTCACGGTCACCGGCGGCGAGCCGCTGGCCCAGCCCGCCTGCCTGCCGCTCCTGGCGGCGCTCTGTGATGCCGGCTACGAGGTCTCCCTGGAGACCAGCGGGGCCATGCCCGTGGGCGACGTGGACCCGCGGGTGGTCAAGGTGCTCGACCTGAAAACGCCGGCCTCCGGGGAGATGGCGCGCAACGACTATGGCAACATTGAGCACCTCACACTGCGGGACCAGGTCAAGTTCGTGATCTGCGACCGCGCGGACTACGACTGGGCGAGCTTCAAGCTGGACGAGTACCGTCTCGCCGAGCGCGCCGGCGACGTGCTCTTTTCACCCAGCCACGGCCAGCAGGATCCCCGGGAACTCGCCGAGTGGATCCTCGCGGACCGGCTGCCGGTGCGCCTGCAGCTGCAGCTGCACAAGCTCCTGTGGAATGACGAGCCGGGGCACTGAGGCCATGGAGCAACGCGCCGTCGTCCTCACCTCCGGTGGCCTCGATTCCACCACCGTGCTCGCCATGGCGCGGGCCGAGGGCTACGCCTGCTACACCCTGAGCTTCGACTATGGCCAGCGCCACCGCGCCGAGCTCAACGCCGCCGAGCGGGTTTCCGCGGCGCTGGGCGACGTGGAGCACAAGGTTGTCTCGCTGAACCTGGACAGCATCGGCGGTTCGGCACTCACGGACGATGCAATCGCCGTGCCCGAGGAGGCCACCGAGGGCATCCCGGTCACCTACGTACCGGCGCGCAATACCGTGTTCCTCGCCATTGCCCTGGGCTGGGCCGAGGTGCTGGACGCCCGCGACATTTTCATCGGCGTCAACGCCGTGGACTATTCGGGCTACCCGGACTGCCGCCCGGCCTTTATCGAGGCCTTCGAGCGCGTCGCCAACCTGGCCACCCGTGTGGGCGTGGAGGAGGGCGGCATCCGCGTTCGCGCGCCGCTCATGGCGCTGGGCAAGGACGCGATCATCCGCCGCGGCATTGAGCTCGGCGTTGACTACGCGCTCACGGTATCGTGCTACCAGGCTACGGACGACGGCCTGGCCTGCGGCCGCTGCGACGCCTGCCGCCTGCGCCGCGAGGGCTTCGAGGCCGCGGGCGTGGCGGACCCGACGCGCTACGCGGGCGGCTGAATTTTCCCTTGAGTTTTGGCGGTGGATCCGTAAGATACGCGCCTCACTCGGCGTTTGGACAGCAGTCCCGCCGAGGCCCTTCCCCGGGCCGTTAGCTCAGTTGGTAGAGCAGTTGGCTTTTAACCAATTGGTCGCTGGTTCGAGCCCAGCACGGCCCACCATTTTCCCAGTTAACAAACGCTCTGCCGCCGATAATGATTGGTCGCTGGGCTGGCGTGCCCCGGTTGAGCCCAGCACCACCATACAATCAAGAAACATAAAGGGTTACGTCGTATCACGCCGCGGACCCTTGTCATGATTCATCCTTCACTTCCGACACTTTTCCGACATCCCGCGCATGGCGCCGGATGAGGCTGCGCCGGGCTAGGCGAGGAGCTGGCGAATCCGCTCGGCCAGCTCCGGTCCGCTGCGCTGTACCCAGCGATAGCTGACCCGGACCACCGGCAACTCGACGCCGAGGAGCCTGGCGAGATCCGCCGGGCTCGCATCGACCACCACCTCTGCGCCGCTGGCGGCAATCGTTGCCAGCAGTTCCTCCCGCTGCTGCGCCGAGTAGCCCATGGCCGGGAGTACGCGCTCCAGGTGCGGATTGGCGGCGAAGGTCGCGGCAATGCTGCCCACGGCGTGAGGACGGGGATCGACCAGGGTCGCGGCCCCATGCTGCCGCGCGGCGACGAAGCCGGCGCCGTAGGCCATGCCGCCGTGAGTCACCGTCGGACCGTCCTCGATGACCAGCACGCATCGCCCCGCGAGCGCCTCGGGCCGATCGGCCTCGACCAGGAGGTCAGACTCGATCAGCACGGCACCCGGGTTCAGCCGCTCCTTGAGCTGCAGCATCGCCTGTACCGCGTCGGGCGTCGCCTGCGCCACCTTGTTGACGACCAGGACGTCGGCAGCGCGGAAGTTCGTCTCGCCGGGGTAATAATCGAGGCCGTGACCGGCGCGCAGCGCGTCGCTGACCACGATCGAGAGGTCCGCGCGGAAAAAAGGGAAGTCGTTGTTGCCACCATCCCAGAGAATGATGTCTGCCTCTTCCTCGGCAGCGGCGAGAATCGCCCGGTAGTCAACGCCCGCGTAGATCACCAGCCCCTGGCGAACGTAGGGCTCGTATTCCTCGCGCTCCTCGATGGTGCAGCGGTGGCGCTCGAAGTCTTCGTAGCTCGCAAAGCGCTGCACTGCCTGTGCACCGAGGTCGCCGTAGGGCATGGGGTGGCGGACGGTGATGGCGCGTACACCCCCGGCCTCCAGGGTCCGCGCGAGGTACTGGGTCAGCGGGCTCTTGCCGGCCCCGGTGCGGGTCGCGGTCACGGCGACGACGGGCCGGCGCGACGGCAGGCAGGTCTGCCCCGGGCCGAGGAGCACGAAGCTGGCGCCGGACGCCTGCACCAGGGAAGCCTTGTGCATGACCTCCCGATGCGGCAGGTCACTATAGGCGAGAAAAACAAAGTCGACGCCGTGTTCGGCGATCAGCTGTGCCAGCTCGCTTTCGTCGTGAATCGGGATGTCCGCGTCGTAGTGCGGCCCGGCGAGTTCCCTGGGGAAGGCGCGCCCGGCGATAAAGGGAATCTGCGTCGCCGTAAAGGCGACCACGCGGAACGACGGTCGCTCGAGGAAGAAGCTGCGAAAGTCGTGAAAGTCACGCCCGGCGGCGCCCATGATGATGCACTTGAACATGTCAGCTCGCCTCCACCCGCGTACCGGCCCGCCCGTCCAGCGCCGCCGCCAGCTCGGCCGGCTGACAGATGATCGCCGGTCGTCCGGCGGCACGGACGAACTGCACCGCCGCCGCCACCTTCGGCCCCATGCTCCCGGGCGGAAACTCCCCCGCCGCAGCCAGCTCCTTCAGCGCGGCGGGTGTTGTCCGCTCGATGAGCGACGCCCCGGGCGTACCGAAGGCACGATAAACCCCCGCCACGCCGGTGACCAGCACCAGCCGCTCCGCACCCAGTTCGATAGCGAGGAGCGCCGTGGCCAGGTCCTTGTCCACCACCGCCTCAACCCCCTCGAGGCGGCCGTCCCGTTCCACCACCGGGATGCCGCCGCCACCGGCGGCGATGGCGACCACACCGAGGCGCAGGACGCTGTCGACAACCGCAGTCTCCACGATCCGCAGGGGACGCGGCGACGCTACCACCCGCCGCCCGCGCCCGTTGCCATCGCGCACAAGCGGCATACCTGACGCCGCCAGCGTCTCGGCCTGGGCAGGATCAAACCACGGGCCGATGGGCTTGTCCGGCCGTGTGAAGGCCGGATCCTCCGCATCGACCACCACCTGCGTGAGCAGTGTCGCCACCGGGCGCCGGCCGGCGGTGAGGTTGTGCAGGGTCTGCTGCAGCACGTAGCCGATCTCACCCTCCGATTCCGCCACGCAGACCTCCAGCGGGAGCCCGTAGGCCTTGCCGAGCGCCTCTTCGGCGCGGGTCAGGATGAAACCCACCTGGGGGCCGTTACCGTGGGTGAGCAGCAGTTCCTCGCCGCCGGTCAGCAGGGCAGCCAGCGGCGCCAGCGTATCCGCGGCGAAGCGGAACTGCCCGGCCATGGTCATGGCCTCGCCCCCTCGGGCGAAAGCATTGCCACCGAGGCTGATTACGAGGCGGCGTGGCATGGCCGCTCGCGCCAGCGGCGGGCAACGCCGCAGAAAAAATCGACGTACTGCCGGTGGCCGCCGGGGAACAGGAAGTTCAGCTTCAGCGGGTATTCCGGGTCCGTGATCCCGGCGACCGCATCCCAGCGGGTGGCCGGGTTGTCGAGGGCGGCGGGATCGACCGACGGCCGCAGCAGCTCGCCGTCACCGGCGGCCAAACGCTCGCGCACGGGGTTGAGATTCAGCGTTGGCGAGATCGCGTTGTCGAGCACGCAGGCCTCGACCAGGGGTGCCGCAGTCGCGCCCGCCAGCGCGTGCGGCGGCCGTCGCAGCAGGCTATCGAGCCAGCGGCGGGCTCGCCCGGGCGCACCATGGAGGAAGTGCAGCTCCTCGGCACTGACGCCCGGGTGCGAGACGCGGCCGAAGGCGTCCTGCTGCTGCACACCGCCGCCGGCAAGCCCCGGCAGGTAGCACCCCTCCGCCGGGGCGCGCCCGGGGTCGTCGAACGCCGCCTCGATGATGCCGTCCACGCCGTGGGAGCCGATGTGTTCACCGTTGGTGAGGACGAAGAAGTGTCCGGCCAGCGCGCGACTGGCTTCGACATAGCGCTGCTCAATAGCGCGGTAGCGCGGATCCCGGACCAGGCCCATGCAAACGCCGTCGAGATCCTGGATGATCAGCAGGCGTTCGCTGGCGAGGAGTCCCTCGGCAAGCGGTGTGTGATCGGGGCAGAGATGGAACGTGTGCAGCGTCATGGGCTCCATGGTAAGCGACAAGGCCGCCGCGCCTGTAGTGCCGGGCCGACGCGTACCCGCCACTTTCGGGACACCGCACCGGCAGTACTCTACTGTGTAAGTGCAGTCCAGTTCAGTGCTGCCTGCCCGTGGGTTCTTGTTCTATCCTGTCACTGTCTCAGCTGCCGCGCCGACGAGGTTACCGTCCATGCCACCTTTCTCGTTGCCTCCCGGCATTGCGGCCGCCTGTGGAGTGATCGCGTTTGCCGTAGCGATGGCGCTGTCCGCCCAGGAGAAGCTGGAGCGGGAGCGGAGCGTCAGGCCCTCCGAGGTGCCTGAGGCGGCCAGGAGATGGCTGCGGGACGCTTTCGAATTCCTGCGTTCGCCGCGCTGGTACCAGGATTTTTATGAATCGGGCTACACCTACGAGGCCAAGTTCAAGTGGCGCGGTCAGTACTACAGTGTCGAGTTCACTTCGGAGGGCTCGCTCCAGGACGTGGAGGTGGAAATCGGCCTCGCCGACCTGCCGGACGAGGTACGGCAGAACCTCCGGGCTCACCTGTCAGCCACTTACAGCACGTTCGAGATCAGCAGACTGCAGGTCCAGTACTCGGGCGCTGCCGATGACCTGGAGGATTTCTTTGACGAGAATGAAAACGAAGGCCTGACGATCCGCTACGAAGTCGAATACACAGCTACCCTCGGCGCTGCGCCAAGCCAGTACCGTGAGGGGCTGTTTGATCACGAGGGACGACACCTGCTGAGTCGCCGCGTCATCCTGCCGCCGACAGAAAACCTGCTGTTCTGACATGCGCTGCTGGCTGCCCCTGCTGCTGTTCGCCACGGTCGCCTTGTTCGTTCCGCCGGCGCAGTCCGCGGAGTTTTTCACGGGCCTGTTTCCCGAGGCGGCGATCACGAAGCGGCTTGAGGATGGACGCTCGCTCACCTTCAAGGTAGAGCACCAGCAGATAACCTATGACCGCGATGACGACCCGCGCAGGCAGTTCACCCATTACCGGACCGACTGGATGGCATTCTACGGTGCGAAGCTCAGCGCATCGAACAGCGTCGCTTTCGGTGTCTTTCACCGGGTTCAGGACGGTGCGAATGCGAACCGGCTTATCCAGCAGTTTGCCACTGTGATGCGACTGAGAACGATGCGCCTCGCGCACCGGGTGCGCACCGACCAGACGTTTACCGACGGCGAGGACGTGGCACTGCGCCTGCGCTATCGCCTGGCGGCCGAGCTGCCGCTCTCCGGCACGACGCTCGAGCCGGGAGAGAACTACCTCGTGGTTTCCAACGAGCCGATTTTCAGCGCGCAGTCCGATGAATTCGAGATCGAGAACCGCTTCGTGCTGACCCTGGGGCGGCTCATGACCCGCGACCGGAAAGTGGAGCTGAGCATGGACTATCGTGCCGACAAGTTCATCCAGGATGGCTTCAGGCACCGGTTGTGGTTCAAGGTGGGTTACTTTGCCAGCTTCTGATCGCCCCGTCCCGCCGTCCCCGGGGAGCAGCACGCGACGGGCCGGGATAGGCAGGGGCGGCTCCCTTGTTTGAGTTCGGGGCCTGGACGCTCGCGCAGAGCCTTGCGGCCTTTGCCGTCTGCGCGGCGGTTATCGCCGTGTTCGGCACGATGATCACCGGCGTGGTCGATCAGCTTGCGGACCGGACCGGTCTCGGCGAGGCGGTCAGCGGCGCCGTACTGCTTGGCGCGGCGACCTCGCTCTCGGGCAGTGTCCTGTCGGTGACGGCCGCCTGGAACGGGCTGCCGGAACTGGCCCTCGGCAACGCCCTCGGTGGTATCGCGGTGCAGACGGCCTTCCTGGTTGTCGCCGACCTGGTCTATCGCAGGGCCAACCTGGAGCATGCGGCGGCGTCCGCGCAGAACCTGATGCAGGGGGCCCTGCTCATCGCGCTGCTGGCCCTCATCCTGCTTGGGCCCACGCTGCCTGCGGTCACGTTCCTGGGTGTGCACCCGGTCACCCCGGTGCTGCTCCTGGTCTATGCCTACGGTACCGGCATTGTCGGCAGCATGCGCGAGCACCCCATGTGGAGGCCGACGCAAACGGCCGCAACGCGCCACGACGTGCCCGAAGATCTCGCCCGGGTGCCGGCGCTGGCACCGCTCCTGTTGCGCTTTCTGCTGTTGATGCTGGTCCTGGGTCTCGCCGGCTGGACGATGGAAAAGGCCGCGTCCCACATCGCCCGCACCAGTTGGCTGGACGCCACCGCGGTGGGGGTGCTGTTCACCGCCGTCGCCACGTCCTTACCGGAACTGGTCACATCGGTGGCCGCGGTGCGGCGCGGCGCATTGACGCTGGCCGTGGGCGGCATCATCGGCGGCAATGCCTTCGACTGTCTCTTCGCCGCCGGGGCCGATATCGCCTACCGCCCCGGGTCGATCTACCACGCGATGAGTTCCGCGGTCACCTTCTGGACGGCGCTGACCCTGCTCATGGCTGCGGTCCTCTTGCTGGGCCTGCTGCGGCGCGAGGAGCGCGGGCCGGGGGCGATCGGTGTCGAAAGCGTGGTACTTCTCGTGCTCTATGTCGGTGGTATCGCCATGACGCTCTTTGTCGGCGTCTAGCCGTGCCGGGCGCAGCGGTCAGGCGATGCCAGCAAAAGCCTCGAGTGCAGCCGCATAGGGCCGCCAGCGCTCGACGGCTTCCGTATAGATTGGCCGCCGCACCTGGCTGTGGCTGGCCGTGAAGACCGGCCGTTCGAGCTTTTCCGGGTGGAGCGTCGCCGGGTCGAAGGGAATGCCGCAGGACGACAGCAGCGCCCGGATCGCCCGCTCCGGGGCGTGAACCAGGTCCTCGTAGACGACAGCCACGAACGGTGCCGGCAGGGCTTCCCGCCAGTGCGCGACGAGCCTGTGATGGCGCCGGAAAACGCCTTCCATGGCCGCCAGGTCGTGCACCCAGGGCTCATGAGCGGCGAAGTTGGCGGTGTACAGCGACCACGCCAGCGCTCGCGGCTCCCGGCTGCAGTGGATGATCGGGGCGCCGGGAAACAGCAGCCGGAGAAAGCCGGCGATGCGCGCGTTTGCCGGCAGCTTGTCCACCACCCAGCGGGCGTCCAGCCCCCGCTCGAACAGGCCGTCGAGATACTGCTCACGCGCGCGCGCGAGCGCGGCGCGAAAGGTGCCGTCTGCCGGCGGTGGCAGGGGATCGGTCGGCGCGAGGCCCAGCGCCCGCCGGCAGTCGCGCTCTGCCGCCGGGCCCACCGTCAGCTCGCCGCCGGCGGCCACCTCCGGGTGGCTGGCAAGGATCTGCTCCACCAGGGTGGTCCCGGAGCGTGGCAGCCCGGTCACGAACACCGGGGTCAGGTCGATGGCCGGTGGCTCCAGCGGAGCGGCGAAGGAGCGTGCCTGCCAGTTGGCGAGGTCTGCCTGCAGGCAGCGTTCCGCGGCGGCCTCGTCGTGGCGAATACCCCGCTCCGCGAGGGTGGACCGTGCGAGGTCGTTGGCCTCATGGTAGTGGGCGAGGGCCTTGCGGGGCGCGCCGTCTTTCTCCTCGAGGCGCGCCAGCGCAAAGAGAATGTTGACGCGGTCCGCCGCGGGGAGGTCGTTGCGCCCGGCAAGGTCGCCAAGCATCCTGCCCTCGGCATCGTCCCGCTCCACGGCACCGAGATCCACCAGGTTATAGAGCGCCTCGCCTGATGCGGGCGTCAGCGCGAGTGCCCGGCGATAGCGCTGCGCCGCCAGCTCGCGATCGCCCATGGCCTTGGCTGCGTGGCCCGCGACGAGGTGGGTGAATGGCTGGTGCCCGAAGCGGCTGTCGAGTGTTGGCTGCAGCGTGCGGAGACCGTCGAGATCCTGCGCCGCGAGCAGTGTCCGGGCCAGGCGCTCGTGGATGGCCGGATCGCCCGGCTGCCTCGCGGCGGCGCGCTGCAGGGATCGGCGGTCGCGTGGTGCAGTCAAGGCATCGCTGCGGCGCTGACCCGTTGCCGCAACTGCGCTTCACTGACCTTCTCGACCGTGACAGTGCAGTGCGCCAGGATGAAGTCGGTCACCCGCTGCTCCAGCAGGGGCGACTGCAACTCCGCCATCGCCGTGGGGTGGTCCAGATAGTAGTCGATGATCTCTTCCTGGTGCGCGGGATCGCGGTCCGCGAGCCCCTCGACAAGCTGTTCGACATCGGACCGGGCCACGCTGATAGCGTGGCGTCGCGCCAGCTCTGCGAAGAGCAGGGCGAGGCGGACCCGCCGCTCTGCGATCGCCGCAAGCTCGCGCTCCGTGGAGGGGTCGGGCGCCTCGCCCACGGCCTCCAGGTAGCCGGCACTGATCCGCTCGCGCTCGTTGTCGATCATGTCCCCGGGAACGGGGAACCGATAGTGCTCCGTCAGGGCATCGAACAGCTGCCGTCGCTCATGCTCCCGTGCCATTGCCTGCAACTCATCGTCTGCACCGGTGACCTCGAGGCGCTGCACGTGGATATCCGCCAGGTTGCCGGGCTCGATCGCCGGGGCGACTTCCAGGCTGAGCAGGAAACTTTCCGGCGCTTTCGCGTCGATGTGAATGGAGGGGCGTGCCCGGGGCGACAGGCCCCGCTCGGCAATGAGACTGCGGGTGATAGCGATCGCCAGCCGGTCGACGATGCTGTCCCTGGCCCGCGTTCCGTGGTGGTTGCGCAGCACCGTGAGCGGCGCCCTGCCGCGGCGGAAGCCGGGAACCTCGAGGCGGGGGGCGGCACGGCGTAGCTGCTCGTCCACGGCGGCGCGGACGGCTTCCGGGTCGAGCTCGACGTGAAAACGGTGGTGGAGGCCGTCGACTTCCTCACCGACGATTCTCGCGCCGCTGCTGTTGATAGCTGGAGTTTTCATAGAGGCGCAGCAGTATAGCAGCGGCTTCCGGGGCCGCGTACCGGGCCGTCCGGGCCCCGCCGCTGCAGGTCGGCACCGACTGGTGTACACTTGCGCGCCATGTGGTTTTGCCGGGCAAGCCGGCGTACAGCGAACCACGATGAGAATAACGGGCACCCAGCGCCTGGCGGCTCCAGCGGCCGTCGTAGCTTTGCGTTCAGCGTGAGGCGGCGCGACATGAACAAGACCCGTTCAAACGCTTCCAGTCCAGAGGGAACAGAGCAATGTCCAATACGTCCACTTCGCGCAGCCGCTACCTGCAGGCGCTGCTGACTTCCACTGCCCTCGTGTCCGCGGGCACCGCGAGTACCGGTGCCGCCGCCCAGGACCAGGTGCAGCAGGCCGGCGAGAACGCGGTTCTCGAGGAAGTGATTGTCCGCGGGGTTGCCCGCCGCTTCCGCCCGGAAGAGCAGAACTCGGCGACGGGTCTCGACATGGCCCTTATCGAGACGCCGCAGGCGGTAACGGTGATCACGCCCGAGATGATGAACACGATCAACGCGGACAGCGCCTACGAGGCAACCGACCTCGTTCCCGGCGTGCAGCGCTCGGGCTTCGGCTTCGGCTTCGAGCAGATCGTCATGCGCGGGATCTTCAACGGCCGCCATCGCGTCAACAACATCCTCTTCGGCAACATCTTCACCTCCGTGGAATCCTACGCCGCCGAGCGCGTGGAGATTGTCCGCGGTCCGGCCACGGTGCTCTACGGGGTTACCGGCTCCTTCGGCGGCGAGATCAACACGATTCTCAAGCGTCCCTCGCGCACGCCGCGCTTCGAGGCCGGTGTGGAGTTCGGCAACTACGACACGCAGAATTATTCCCTCGATATCGGTGGCCCGCTCAACGAGGCAGGTACCGTGTCCGGCCGCTTCGCGGTCAAGTACGACGAGTACGACCTGCCCCTGGACATCGACAACGAGAATTTCCCCAACGACGAGTTCATGGCCCTCGGCTCCATTGCCTGGGATATCACGCCGACCACCACGCTGCGCGCGACCCACTACCACCAGGAGCGCACCATGGACCCCTGGGATGGTGGCGCCCTCGTCGAGCGGCCCGACGGCTCCCTGGCCCTGCCCGACGTGGACCCGGAGCAGTGGTACTTCTCGCACCCCGACGAGTCCAGGGAAACGCTGGACATGCAGTTCAGCATCATCGAACTCGAGCACGGCTTCGCGAACGGCTGGCAGTCCCGTACGCAGGTGGCCTACAACCAGTATGACGAGGACCTGTCCTACTTCTACCCCTTCGGTCCCTTCGGCGCCTACTCGCTCGGTGATGACGAGATCTACATCTACACCTATGACATCGAGCGCGACGGCGAGGAGCTGACCCTGCGGCAGACGCTCGGCGGCGACTTCGAACTGTTCGACCGCGAGCACGAGTTCTTCCTCGCCGCGGAATACAGCGACAACCAGGAGCCGGACCGCTTCCAGCTGCTGAACTCCGCTTTCCAGGGGTTCGGCACCATCGACATGTACGGCGACGGCTACGACGGTCAGCCGCGCTTCTCCGACGGCTCCGAGTTCAACCCGATCGGCGGCGACCGCGAGGAGATCTTCGGTGTCCGCCAGGAGCTCTTCGAGGAAACCGAAGACCTGCTGCTGAGCGCGCAGGTGCTGCTCAAGCCCACCGACCGCCTGCAGGTGATGCTGGGCGTGCTCTACCAGAAGAACAACACGGTCACCACCATCCCCTTCAACGCCGGGGAGCGGATCGATCCGCCGGAGGTCACCAACGTCGGCTTTGAACAGGAGGTCTACCGCCTCGGCGCGACCTACGACATCGCCGATGACGTCGGTATTCTCGACGACGCGCGTATCTACTACAGCTACAGCGAAGGCTTCGAGCCGCAGACCTTTACCGATGCGGACGGCAACAACGTGAGTGCGCCGCAGGAAATGGAGCAGCACGAAGTCGGTATCAAGACCGAGATGTTCGACGGCGCCGTCGGTACGTCCCTCGCCCTGTACGACTACGAGATCACGAACATCGAGGTCTCCAGCTCCTTCCTCGGCTCCTTCGGCGGCTTCGGCAGCACCGTTCTCGAGGGCGCCCAGGAGGCAACGGGCCTCGAGGCCGAGATCATCGGCGAGATCCTGCCGGGCTGGAACGTGTCGGCGAACTACGCCTGGTCGGATATCGAGATTGTCGACCCGAACAGCGGCTCGGCGCCGCCGCGGACCGTGCCGGAGCATGCCGGTGCCATCGTCAGCACCTACGAGTTCCTCGACGGTGCGCTGGAGGGCCTGCGGATCGGCGGTGTCCTCAAGCTCAGCGGCGACTACAGCTTCATCGACGGCCCGACCAACGTGAACCGCTTCGGCGCGCTCGAGGACGGTGCCCATGAACGCTTCGATCTCAACCTGTCCTATGCGCCGCGCGCCGGGAAGCTGCAGAACTTCCAGTTCTACGCGAACTGGATCAACGTCTTCGACGAGGACATCATCGTCGCCAAGCAGGGTAACCCGGGCTACGGCATCATGTTCATCGACCAGCAGCGCATTACCGTCGGTATGCGCTACTCGATGTGAGGCCGCTCGGCATGCGCGGCGCCTGCGCCGCCCTCGGAGTCGCGGCAGCACTGCTGACCGGCGCGATGCCGGCGCTGGCCAGCTACGGCATCTACGTCGGCCGTGACCTGACGGCCGACGGCAGTGTGCTGCTCGGCGGCACCGGCGAGGAGGTTTCGAGCCACTGGCTGGAGATCGTGCCGGCGCAGGAGCACCCGGCGGGCGCGACCGTTGCCGTGGGTGTCGACGAGCGTGCCAACTACCCGGGGGAGTTCATCGAGATCCCGCAGGTCCGGCGGACCGCGAAGTACATCACGATGAACTACACGGATTACGAGGGCTTCCCGCCGCCGCTCACCAATGGCGGGCTCAACGAGCACGGTGTCGCGGCCCGGGATATCTGGGCCCCGTCCCGGCCGGAGCTCGCGGCGATGACGCCGGACCCGCAGCGCGGCCCGAACTATTCCGACCTCTCCCGGCTTGCCATGGAGCGGGCCCGCAGCGCCCGCGAGGCAGTCGAGGTGATCGGTGCGCTCATGGACGAGTACGGCTACTCCACCTACGGTGGCAATTCCCACCTGTTCGCCGATGCGAAAGAGGGCTGGGTCGTGCTCAACTTCGCGGGTGGCCAGGGGCTGTGGATCGCCGAGCGCCTCGGCCCCGATGAGGTGCGCATGTCCTACCCCGGGTACATCCACGAGGTGCCGCTGGACTTCCGCGAGCGCGACGACTGGATGGGCTCGGAGAACTTCATTTCCTTTGCCGTCGAACAGGGCTGGTGGGACCCGGACAGCGGCGAGCCCTTCGATGCCAACGCCGTCTACGGTAATGGCGAAGGGCGCTCCGAGGGGGTTCGGATCATCGAGGCCCGGCTGCGCGAGTTCGCGCGGGCGGGCGGCGTCACGCTGCGGCAGATGCTGGACACGGTGCGCGACCCGCTGATTTCCTCGGATGCTGCGGGCTACGGCCAGGTTGCGCACCTCCGGCAGCAGGATCCCCACCCGGAGCTCAAGATGCTCTGGGTCGCGCCGACCGGTTCGGTAACGGCGCCGTTCGTGCCCTACTGGATCGCGGGGACCGAGGTGCTGCCTGAGTTCGGCAAGCACCGCTACCTGACCAAGGGGCAGGCGTCGACCTTCGTCAGGCCCGGCTTCGCGGTACAGGAGGCGTCACGCTTTGCCGGCCGCCTTTTCAAGCGGCTGATGTACTACACCTGTGATGCGCCGGCGCGGTTTCTGCCGGAGGTCACGGAAGCGCTGACCGCCTTCGAAGACCGTAGCATTGCCGCGGCCCCCGCCATCGAGGCCCGGGCCCTCGCCCTGTACGAAGCCGGTGAGCCGGGCCTTGCGCGCGCCGTCATCGACGATTACTCGTCGTCCCGCGCCCGCGCGGCGCTGGCCCTGGGCGACGCGCTGCTGGGCAGCATCGAGGCCCGCCATCGCCTGCTCCTGGGCGGCGGCGAGGCCGTGGTCATGGACGAGATCGGGACCCGCTACGGCCCCTACGTGAACTGCCGCGTCGATTGACCGGCCCGATCCGGGGGCGGGCCTAGGCCGCGTCCCCGGTCGGCAGGACGGGCGCGAGCAGGGCGCGGAGGGGGGCGAGTTCCTCCTCGTAGTTGCGCCAGCGCTCCAGCGAGCCCCGGTAGATCGGCTGGCGCACCTGCCACCGGCTCGGTGTCCGTACCCCCCGCTCCGTGTTGTAGAACGCCAGGCAGGCGTCGTCCCACTCCAGGCGGCAGTGCGCGAGCAGGCGCCGGACCTGCCCCTCCGTGTCATCGACGAGGCTTTCGTAGGGCAGGTCCAGGATCTCGATGGGCAGCACCCGCTGCCAGTGCGCCATGAGCCGGTGGTAGTCGAGGTAGTAGCGCCCTAGCGTATCCAGCCGGTTGGCGAAGCGAATCTGGTCCGCAAAGCTTGTGAAGTAGCATGACAGGCAGTTGTCCAGCGGGTGCCGCCGGCAGTGAATCACCCTGGCGTTCGGGAAGAGCAGGGCGATCACGCCCAGGTGCATGAAGTTGAAGGGCAGCTTGTCGGTGACGCGGTCGGCGGCCTCCGAGACCTTGTCGAGCTGTTCGAGGTAGCGCCGGCCCATGCGCCGCAGGGCTACCCGCCCCGTCGTGAGCAGGCCCTCCGGGTAGGGCTTGCCCGAGCGGGACAGCTCCCCGACCTGGTAGCTGACCTTCAGCAGCATGGACATTTCACCGCCCGCCGCGACGCGGGGGTGGCTGGCGAGGATCTGCTCCGTGAGCGTCGTTCCGGAGCGCGGCATGCCGACGACGAAGATGGGCCGCTCCGAAGCGAGGCCCGAGTTTGCCGCATCGCGGTAGAATGCCTCGTCGAGGGTGTCGATCAGCCGGTCGATGGCCCGGCTGTAGCCGTCGCTGTCAAAGGGGTCCCGAAGGGCCTGCGCATCGTAGCCGCGCCGCAGGTGGGCGAAGGCCTCGCGATAACGGCCGGCGCGGTCCTCGTGGTAGCCGAGGGCGATATTGAGGCGGATGCGCCCCTCCTCCGGCGTGGCGGGACTGTCGGCGAGGCGCCGCGCAGTCTCCAGGTGTTTCGCTTCCACCTCGCCGTCGCGCAGTTGCAGCAGTCGCGACAGCGCCAGCGGGCTCTCGGGCTCGCGGCGGAGGATGGCCAGGTACTGCTGCCTCGCCTGGCGGAAACGCCCGGCGGATTCGCTGGCATCCCCGAGCCCGAGGCGGATGCGCGGATCATCCGGGTCCAGGGCCAGCGCTTCCTGGAACGTGTCGATCGCGCCGTTAACGTCACCGGTCTTGGTCTGCACGTCGGCGAGCACGCGCAGCGGCCCCGGTTGCCCGGGCTCCAGTGCCACCAGGCGCTCGAGCAGATCCCGCGCCTGGTCGAAACGGCTCAGCAGGCGCAGGGCCCGCGCCATGTTGTTGAGGGCGTCGCGGTGCTCCGGGTCGAGTGCCAGGGCCCGGGAAAAGGGGGCCAGGGCGTCCTGCGGGCGCTCGGCCTTTACCAGGGCGGTGCCGAGGTCGCTCCAGGCGTTGGCGTTATCCGGCTGGAGCGCTACGGACTTTGCCAGCAGCCGCTCAGCTTCTGCCAGGTCGCCCTGCTGCAGTTGCGCGAGGCCGAGGTAGTGCAGCGCCTGCCAGTGGTCCGGCTCTTCCCGGAGCAGCTGTCGATAGACTTTGGCCGCGGCTGTGACGGCACCGCGGCGATGGTGTTCCAGCCCCGCCCGCAGCCGCGGGTCCAGCGTCTTTGCCATGGTGGTCAGCCCGGCTCTCGGCCCGGTGGCACACGGTCCGGGTCGGCACCGCGCAGGCAGCTCACCGTTCGGCCGCCGTCGTTGATGCCCCCGTCTGCCGGGGCGGGCGGGATGCCGTGGCGCAGTCGCAACTCGGTACCGATACCGGCTACCAGGTCCCGGCCGATGGCCAGCGCCTCTGCCGCCCGGGCATGGCTTTCCCGGGTCAGCAGCGTGCGAGCGGCCTCGGCATCCCCGGCCTCGTAGGCGAGCAGCGCCGCGCGCTCGAGCTGCGGCAGCGTGGCCCGGATGTCGGCTTCGAAGGCGTTGAGGGTGGCCTGCACGCGCCCGAGCTGTTCCTCGGGAAAGGCGCAGGTGTAATACATGAGGCGCTTGAACAGCCGCCCCGCGAATTCCGTCGCCTCCCGCAGTTGGTAGTCGGTATTGATAAAGCTCGGCCCCGAGCCCTCGGTGAGATAGCGGTGCTGGCCGTATTCGGCCGGCACGGACTGCGACCCGATCCACCAGGGCAGGAACGGCGCGGTCACCGAGCCGGTGGGCGCCACCCAGAGCAGCGCGAGCTCCGGGTGCGGCAGATCATCGCGCAGCTGTGCCACCTGGCCGTAGCCCGCGTGATCATCCGCGATGCGCGGGTCGCGGACCAGGGCCATCATCTCGGCTACCGTGACCGGTGCCATCGCGCGCAACTCTTCCTCGAGCATCCGGGGGGAGACGTATTTCAGGCCCGGGTGACGCATGGTGCCGCCCAGCCCGTAGACCCGGTCGGCGTTGAAGGGCCTGCCGTCCTCCGGGTCATACCAGCCCTGCTCCACGGCGAAGCTGATGAGCTTTGCCGAGCCCATCCAGTTTTCCCGTTCGCGGTAGTCGGCCGGCACGTCACCGATGTAGCCCGGGTAATTGACACGCACATCGTCCGGTCCCAGGCGCTCGGCGACCCAGAGACCCTGGCCGCCGGCGAACTCCAGCACCACCCAGCCCTCGTTTGCATCGGCGATGAGATGGGAGTTGCCGCCGTAGGTGGTGTAGCCGTGGCGATCGATCAGACCGCCGATGATCTCGACCGCTTCCCGGGCGCTGCGGGCGCGCTCCAGCGCGATGCGGGCGAGATCACTGTAGTTGGGCCCGCTCTGTCCCTCCGGGGTCATCGCCACAAGCTCCGGCCGCGAGGGTGACCAGATGTCGCGGATCGCCACCTGGTGCTCGTTCAGCCCGCCGTTGGTGAGGGGCGCCGGGAAGCCGGCGTAGCTGGTGTAGTTCATGGTGAGGTAGCGGAAGGTCTCGGGGACCTGCGGGATCTGCGTAAGCCGGGCGGGGAGGCTGGCCTCGGCGGTGGCGCCCACGGTGATGGTGGCGCCGGCGGTGTGGCTCTTGCGGGGCACGATCTCCAGCCAGTGGCTGGAGGGCTCTTCGCCGGTACCGCCGAGGAGGACACTGCCGTCCGCGGTGAGATTCTTGCCGACATAGTAGCCGTAGCTGGCGTGGCTGGCACCGCTGGTGAAAAGGGACAGAAGGATGAGCAGGTGAACCAGGGGGCGAATCACAAGCAGGGCTCCATTACCGCGGGAAAGACACAGTTTACGGCATCGGCTGCGAGGAGGCGAAAAGCCTCAGCGCATGGCGGATCGGACGAATGGATCTATCTTCCCGGGACCTTGCTATGATCGGGTGGTGTTAAAGCAAACCCGTTGGAGTTCGCGGTGCGAGAACCCGGTTCGCAAGGCGACGCGCCCTTGCCGGAGCATCATGAAGATGGTGATCTGGACGCTTGCGTCGATCGCGCCTTCGAGCTGCTGAACCGCGACACCGCAGCGGCCCATGGGCTGGCATCCCGGGTGCTGGAAACCGCTGAACCGGACAGCATCGTCGCCGGCCGGGCGCGCCACGCCCTTGGAATGGCCGAGTGTCTTCTCGGTCAGGTGAACCGGGGGCATGAGCAATTGCGCATGGCCGCTGAAACGCTGGAAACCGCCGGCCCGTCGTTGCCTGCCTGCCGGGCCCTGCGCGATCACGGTATGGTGCTGGCGTACCTCGTCGGCGATCTGAACACCGGATTGGAGATCCTCGAACGGTCACTCGCGGCCGCGGTAACCCTGGATGACCGGAAGGAGGAAGGCGCGACGCTCTCCCGCCTGGGCGCAGTGCTGGGGCATGCGGGTCGCCACGACGATGCGCGCGAAGTACTGCAGCGTGCCGTTGCAATGCTTTCCGACCATCCCGGGAGCGAAGCGTATGCCGGTGCACTGAGCAACCTGGGGCACAACTGCCTGCTGGCGGGTGATTACGCCAGGGCCCTGGTACTGTTTCGCGAGGAGCGCGAGCTGCATGACGTGCAGGATGCGCGGCTGCGTGTTGCCAACTGCAACACCAACCTGGCGTTTGCTCTTGCGGGCGTCGGTGAATTTGAAGAAGCCCGCGCAGCCCTGGATGACACGCGGTCGCTTCTTGACCCGGCAACCGATGGTAACCAGTGGGTAGACTTCCTGCTGACGACCGGCCGTGTCGCGCTTCTGGGCGGCGCACCACACGAGGCTGTCGATGCGCTTGAAAAAGGCCTCGGGGAAGCTCGCTCGCTGGGCCTGCACCGGATCGAGATCGAGCTGCTGGCCGCGCTGGCCGAGGCCCAGGAGGCCACGGGAGAGCTTTCGGACGCGCTGCAGAGCGAGCGCACGCTGCGCAAGGTGGAGCGCGAATGGCTCGACGAGCAGGCCGCGGCACAGCTGCGCATGCTGGAGTCCAGGCTGGCGCTCGAGCGCGAACGCGGCGAACGCGAGGTTCTCGAGCAGGCCCGCGCCGAACTCGAAGAGCGGGTAGCGGTGCGCACCGCCGAACTACAGCTCCAGATGCGTGAACGCGATGCGGCGATCAGCGAGCGTCAGGCTGCAGAGAAGGCCCTCAGGCAGCTCAATGAGGAACTGGAAGACCGCGTTGAACAGCGCACCCGGGAGCTGGTCGCGGCCCGGGACGAGGCGCAGCGCGCAAGCCTGGCCAAGTCGGAGTTCCTGTCGCGCATGAGCCACGAGCTGAGGACACCGCTGAACGCGATCCTGGGCTTCGGCCAGCTCCTGCAATGGGAGGTGCGGAACAGTCAGCAGGCGGACAGCGTGAAAGAAATCCTGCGTGCCGGCAAACATCTGCTGGAACTGATCAACGAGGTCCTGGACCTGGCCCGCATCGAGGCGGGAAGCCTCACTGTCACCCGGGAAGCGGTGCCTCTCGCTCCCCTCCTCGAGGACTGTCTCACCCTCATCGGTCCCCTCGCCGAGGCCCGGGGCATCCGCATCGTTGACGGCTGGCGGGATGCTGCCCGGCTCGTGCGGGCCGACCGGGTGCGCCTGAAGCAGGTGTTGCTCAATCTGCTGTCCAATGCCGTCAAATACAACCGTGAAGGAGGCAGCCTCAGCATCCTCTGCCTGGCTGAGGCCGACGGCATCCAGGTCCGCGTGAGTGATACCGGTGAGGGGCTCACGCCCGAGCAGCAGGCCCGCCTGTTCTCCGCCTTCGAGCGTCTCGACGCGGACAAAACCACCATCGAGGGCACCGGCATCGGCCTGGCTCTTTCCAGGCACCTGGTGGAACTCATGCAGGGCGAGATCGGCGTGGAGAGCAGGCCGGGCGAGGGCAGTACCTTCTGGGTGCGCCTGCCCGCCATCGATAGCCCCCCGGGCCAGGGTTAGCCGGCAAAGGCGGGCGTTCCGGAAGCGGCGGCTCAGCCCCGGGTTTTCCGGAGGACGCTCTTCGGCCGGCGCGCCGGGCTTGACGGAAAGGCCCGGCGGGACAACGATCGGAGCGGATGACCGGGGGACGCCCATGGACAAGGACTATTCACGCGACGGGATGCTCGGGTTTCTCCGCGAGGCGGTGCACGCGGGGCTGATCAACCCGGCGGTCGCGCGCAGCCGGAGGAACGCCGCGCTGGAACTGTTCGCTCATCTCTCCGAGGCGGAAGCCGAGGATCTGCGCCGGGTCGATGTCGATGAGCTGGCCGCGCGCTGTCACAAGCTGCAGGGAGGCACGGTGCGCCCCGAGGTGCTGTCGCTCTACGCGGGTCGCCTGCGCGAGGCTCTGGATGACTACTTCCGCTATCGCGAAGCGCCGGACAGCTTTGTCGCCCGGCGCACCGAGAGGCAGCCACCGCGGAGGCGCGGGAGCGAACAGTCGCGCTCGGCGGAAGATGAAGCACTGGAGCAACTCCGCCTGGAGGAAACCCGCTACCGGCCCGATATCGTCCCGATACCGCTGCGGCCCGGCACGGTGCTCTACCTGCATGGCGTCCCCGCAGACCTGAGCGCGGCGGAAGCGCGCAAGGTGGCGAGGGTGGTGGAGGCGCTGGCCGGCGAGCCCGCGAGCGGGGAGTGAACCGCTGGCTCCTGGCCCTGCCCCTGGCCGTCTTCGGGGTGGTTGGTATCGCGCTCTACGGGCTGTTCATCACGCACGCCGACGAAGCGTCCTTCCGCGACAACCTGCTCCCGGAGCTGATCGGCTTCTGCCTCGAAGGATTCTTCCTGGTGGGTCTGTTCACGCTCGTGCAGAAGCTGCGCGAGAACCACCACCGCCGAGAGCTCAAGCTGAGCCTGCGCAGCGCGCTGCGCGATTTCCTGTCGCACCTCGACCTGGCCTTCCTCGAGCCGGACGCCGAACCGGCGAGCACCCATGACCTCGAGTCCGAGCCGCGCGTCGTTCTGCGGCTGATGAAAGGCATGGAAGAACTGGAACTCGATGCGCACAGCATGCTCGCCCTGAAACGGACGGCGATCTATACGCTGCCCCTCGCCCACGACCTGATCAACATCGCGGCCCAACTCAGCGCCGGCCACATGCGCTGGTGGGTCGACATCGTGGAATCGATCAAGCAGCTCGCCGAGGCGGATTCGCGGGAGGCAGTGGAGCGGCCGATCTACGCGCTGCTGGTTGGCCTGTCCGAGTTCGATGCGTTGAAGGTGTGACGCTGCCTCCCCGTCAGGACAGGCGGAAGGGCGTCTTGCCGCGGCGTGCTCGCAGCCAGTTGAGGCTCCTGAGGACGCCGGGGCGCTGTACCAGCCAGCGCTCCAGCCGGTACTTCCGGGGGAAGTTCATCAGCAGCAGTCCGGCGAGAATGGTCAGTACCCCCTGGCCGGGCGTAAACAGCATCACCACGCCGAGGGTCAGCAGTAGCGCGCCCAGGGTATTTTTCAGCAGCCCGAGCAGCAGGGTGACCAGCGGCTCGCTGTTCGAGCGCTGCCATCGCTCCCGCTCGGGATGGTTGAAGTAGTCCTCGGGCAGGCGGGTGACCACCCAGGGCATTGCCAGGAGGGTGGCGATCGCGCTCAGCAACGAGGCCCCGGTGATCCACCAGAGGTACGGTTCCATGACAGCGATGTGGCAACTCCTCGGCGGGATCGCGGGCGGTAGCGGCGCCTCCGCGGCACCGTACGCGTACTATCTCGCAGGAAAAACCGGGGGGGAAGCCTGCGGACGGATGCGCGGCCCAGGCCCGGCGGCGGCCGACCCCGGCAGCCATACCCGGATGCGGCCCGGAACGCCGGCCACGCCACTGCCGCCGATGACGGTGAACTGCGGGCCTTCCGGGCAATCGGATAGCACCGCGTTACCGTACCTAGGGGCTATGAAAACCCTTCATGCCAGGAATGCGACCGGGGGGTGGGGCGGCCGGCTATGCGTCCTCGCCCTCGGGGTGCTCCTCGTTGCCTGCGGCCAGCGCGACGAGGTCACAGGCGCCCCGAAGGCGGGCAGCACAGCCGTGCCCGTGGTCGTCGAGCCCGTGCGGCTGCAATCCCTGAACACGCGGGTGGAAGCCGTGGGCACAGCGCGGGCGCGGCGCTCCGTCTCGCTCTACCCCGAGGCAGCGGGGGAGGTGGTCGCGGTCAACTTCCAGCCCGGTGATCACGTAAAGCAGGGCGAGGTGCTGCTGGCCCTCGATTCGCGGGACGAAAAGCTCGCGCTGGAACTGGCCGAGCTGCGCCTCGCCGACGCGCGCCGCATGCTCGAGCGCTATACCACGGCGAACAGCAGCGTCGAGCTCACGGTGCCTGAGACCACCATCGACACGGCCCGCACGACCCTGGAGTCCGCGCGCATCGAGCGCGACCGGGCACAGCTTGCCCTCGACCGGCGCTTCGTGACGGCCCCCTTCGATGGCCATGTCGGCATCACCGACATCGACCCCGGCGACCGCATCGAGCCGACGACGGAGATCACGACCATCGACGACCGCAGCCTGCTGCTGGTGAGCTTCGAGGTACCGGAAGCCTACGTCGGCCGTCTTGCCGCCGGCGACCCGGTGCGCATCGAGGTGTGGAGCGATGAGCACACGCGGGCAAGCGGCACCGTGGTGGCTATCGGCTCGCGCGTCGATCCGGCGTCCCGGGCATTTACCGCGAGGGCCGAGGTACCGAACGACCGTGATCGCCTGCGACCGGGTATGAGCTTCCGCGTCCGCCTCGATCTGACCGGCAGGGCCTACCCGGCCGTACCGGAAGTGGCGGTGCAGTGGGGTGCGGATGGCGCCTATGTCTGGACCGTGGAAAACGAGCGCGCCCGGCGCGTGTCGGCGTCGCTGGTCCAGCGGCAGCAGGGACGGGTGCTGATCGACGCCGAGCTGCCTGCGGGTGCGCCGGTCGTCGGCGAGGGTGTTCAGTCGATGCGCGAGGGTGTTTCCGTGCGGACCATGGATGCTGCCGCCCTGGCGCGGGATGCCCGCGGGACCCTGGCGCCCGCCGCAAACGAGGGCTAGGCCCTTGAGCGACGACCCCATGCGCGAACCGTCGCGGGCAGATCTGCCGGCCCTCGGTGTGCGCCGCCCCTGGCTGGTGGCGGTGATGAACCTGCTCATCGCCATCGCCGGCATCGCCGCGCTGCTGGCCGTGGAGGTGCGCGAACTGCCGGACGTCGACCGCCCGGTGATCAACGTCCGCGCCCAGCTTCCCGGCGGCTCGCCGGAGACCATGGATGCGGAGGTCACGCGTATCCTCGAGGGCGCCGTCGCCCGCGTGTCCGGTGTCACGGACATCAGTTCCGCCAGTGAAGAGAACAGCACCCGGATCCGTGTCGAGTTCCGTCCGGGCTACGACCTCGACCGGGCGGCCACCGACGTCCGCGAGGCGATCAGCCAGGTCACCCGCGAGCTCCCCGACGCCGTCGAGCAACTCGCCGTGTTCAAGGCCGAGGAAGACGCCCAGGAAGTGGTGCGCGTCGCTGTCTCCAGCTCCGTCTACAGCGAGGAAGCGCTGACCCGCATCGTCGAGCAGGACATCGCCCCGGCGCTCCTGTCGCTACCCGGTGTGGCCGACGTGCCGCTCTTCGGCAACCGGGAGCGGACCCTGCGCGTGATCGTGGACCCGCTGCGGCTGGCGAGCTACGGGCTGGCGGTGAGCGACGTGGCCGCCGTGCTCCGGCAGGCGCCGCTCGATGTACCGGCGGGCAGTTTCCGCGGCGGCGACCAGCAACTGCTGGTGCGCGCCGACGCCTCGGTGGTCACCGCCGAGCAGGTCGCCGACACGATCATCACCGGCACCGTGCGCATCGATGACATCGCCGACGTGACCTTCGCGCCGGCAAATGCCGAATCCTTCGTCCGCCTCGACGGTCAGCGGGTCATCGGCGTCGGCGTGGTGCGCCAGGCCGGCTCCAACACCATCGAGATCGCCGCGGGTGTGGACCGGGCGCTCGAGCGTCTGAATGCCCGCTTCGATGACGTCACGCTGACCAAGATCTCCGACAATGCCATCTTCATTCGCGGCGCCGTGCGCGAGGTGCTCACGAGCCTCCTGCTCGCGGTGCTCATCGTTGTGGCGACCATCCGCGTATTCTCTGGCTCTCTGCGTCTCACGCTGGTGCCCGCGGTGGCGATTCCCGTCTCGCTCCTCGGCACGGTCGCGGCCATCTGGCTGCTGGGCTTCTCGATCAACATCCTGACGCTCCTCGCCCTGGTGCTGGCGACGGGCCTGATCGTCGACGACGCCATCGTGGTGCTGGAGAACATCCAGCGCCGACGGCGCCTCGGCCTGGGGGCCAATGCCGCCGCCGTACTGGGTACCCGGCAGGTGTTCTTTGCCGTGGTCGCGACGACGGCTGTGCTTGCGGCGGTGTTCGTGCCCATCGCCTTCCTGCCGGGCACGGCCGGCCGCCTGTTCCGCGAGTTCGGCCTGGTGCTGGCCGGGGCAGTCGCGATCTCGTCCTTCGTCGCCCTGTCGCTGGTGCCGGCGGCCATGGCACGGCTCGGAACCTCGAAGGAGGGGGCCGTCGACCGGCAGTTGCACCGCCTGGGAGAGGGGCTCCAGCGCCTCTACGGCCGCACCCTTGACGGGCTCCTCGCCCACCCCTGGCTCGCGCTCGCCGCCTGTCTCGCCGCGGCGGGGAGTGCCGGTGCCCTCTATTTCCAGCTCGACCAGGAGCTGCTGCCCGAGGAAGACCGTGGCGAGATCATGGTCTTTGCCCGCGGCCCGGACGGGGTGGGCCTCCCCTACATGGAGCGCCAGGCCAATCGCGTGGAGGACGTGCTGCAGCCGCTGGTCGCCAGCGGGGAGATCCAGTCGCTGTATACGGTGGTCGGACGCTGGGACCCCAACATCCTGTTCATCAGCGCGCCGCTGGCGCCGTGGAGCGAGCGCGAGCGCAGCCAGCAGGCTATCGCGGCCGAGATCGCGCCAATCCTGCGCAACCTGCCCGGGGCCGGTGCCCGCACGTTCAGCAGCAACAGTCTCAACCTGCGTGGCAGCTCCGGCGGGCTGGAGCTGGTACTTACGGGGAACGAGTACGACCGTATCTACGCCGCGGCGCGGGCCTACGCCGATGCTATCCGCGAGCGCCTGAGCAGCGTGCAGGGCCCGCGCATCGGCTATCAGCCGACCCAGCCACAATTGTCCGTGCGCATCGACCGGCGACGGGTGGCGGACCTCGGCATCGAGCTACCGCAGCTCGCCGAGACCCTGCGCGCCATGATCGACGGGCTGGACGTGATCGACCTCAACGTGGATGACCAGGCCGTGCCGATCATGCTCGAGGCCGGCGCGCGCGCCATCGACGACCCCGGCGACCTCGTCAACCTCTACGTGCGCGCCGGGAGCGGTGCCCTGGTGCCGCTGTCGAGCGTGGTGACCATCGTCGAGGCCGGCGTGGCGAGCGAGCTCGAGCGCCAGTCCCAGCGCCGCGCCATCGAGATCGATGTCGACGTGGTGGAGGGCGTGGCCCTGCAGACGGCCATCGACGAACTGCGGGCCCTTGCGGCGGAAGTTGTTCCACCGGACATCGAGGTGCTGACCCGTGGCGAGGCGGCCACCCTCGAGGAGAGCGGGCGCGAGACCCTGTTGACCTACGGCTTCGCCCTGCTGGTCGTGTTCCTGGTGCTGGTGGCGCAGTTCGAGAGCCTGACCAGCGCGCTCGTGATCATGGCCATCGTGCCCTTCGGACTCGCCGCGGCGATCTTTTCCCTGTTTCTGACCGGCACCAGCCTGAACATCTACTCGCAGGTGGGGCTGGTCATGCTCATCGGGCTGATCGCCAAGAACGGCATCCTGCTGGTGGAGTTTGCCGACCAGCGTCGCGACGCGGGTCTCCCGGTGCGCGAGGCCGTGCGCGATGCAGCGACGGTGCGCCTGCGGCCGATCGCCATGACCCTGGTATCGACGGTGCTCGGTGCGCTGCCGCTGATCCTGTCCAGCGGCCCCGGAGCCGAGGCCCGTGCTGCCGTCGGCTGGGTTGTCTTCGGCGGGCTGGGCCTGACCGCGCTGTTCACGCTGTACCTGACCCCGGTGGTGTACCTGGGCCTTGCACGCTTCGCCCGGCCGCGCTCGCACGCCGCCGAGGCGCTGGAGGCGGAACTGCGGGCGGCGACTACTGCGCCGCCTGCCGCTTCAGCGCCGGTCGACTGACCAGCTTACTCGGCGACAAAGCCCTTCCAGGTCGCCATGTAGTCGATGAAGGCCTTGCCGAGACCTTCCTGCCGCAGGTACTCCCGCGTGACCGGGTTGGCGACGGGCTCGAAGGCGGGATCGGCGGCGATACGCCGGGGCAGGTCGTGGTGCAGGATAGCGGCCCGGCCGGTGAGGACAAAGTCCGCGCCTTCCTTGAGGCAGCGCGCGGCCGCGGCGCCGGAGCGGATCTTGCCGGCGCTGCCGAGGCGCACCGCGCCGCGGTCGATGCCGGCGAAGAGCGAGAGCAGGCTCCGCCCCTCGTAACCGGGCTCTGCCGGTTCCTTGAAACCGTCCCACAGCGACATGTCGAGGAAGTCGATGCGGCCCTCGTGGCAGAGCTGCTGAGCCAGCTCGAGCATCTCGCCGAGGACGATGTCGAAGCGCTCGGGTGACAGGCGCAGGCCGAGGAGAAAACCCGGCTGGCAGCGTGTGCGGATGCCCTCGATGATGTCGAGCAGGAGCCTGGCCCGGTTCTCCAGCGATCCGCCGTAGTGGTCGCTGCGCCGGTTGATGCCGGGGCTCAGGAACTGGCCGAGCAGGTAACCGTGGGCGCCGTGCAGCTCGACGCCGTCGAAGCCCGCGCGTTCCGCGCGCTCGGCCGCGGCGATGAAGGCCTCGGCGACGCCCTCAACCTCTGCCGTGGTGAGCGCCCGGGCGCCGAAGTCGCTGTTCTCCGAGGGGCATAGCGGCGCCTGGCCGATCTCTTCGGCCGGCGAGCGCATGCCGGCGTGGTGCAGCTGCAGGATCGCTACGCTGTCGCCCTCGTGAATACCCGCTGCGAGCCGCGTGAGCCCGGGCAGGTGAGCGTCGGAAAAGCAGCCCAGCTGCCCCGGGAAACCGAGCCCCTCGGCCTGCACGTGGGACGCACAGGTCATGGTCGCGCCGAAGCCGCCCCGGGCCCGCATCGTCAGCCAGTGGTATTCGTCGTCGGACAGCGTGCCGTCGGTGTGACTCTGCAGGTTGGTGAGCGGCGCGAGCATGAAGCGGTTTTTCATGCGGGCGCCGCAGGCGAAGGTGAGGGGTTCGTACAGGTCGGTCATCGGTCGCTCCCGGGCAATGCGGTAAAGGCGCGATTATAGCCCAGGGATGGATGGGGTTTTTCAGTCCGCCGGTGGCGCAGAGGAGCGGGCAGGGGTGCCTGTTCGATGGACAAAAAACGCCGGGCGGGAGCTGTCCCGCCCGGCGCCTGCGGGCCCTTTCCGCTGAGCGCCGTTAGCGCCGTGCCGCGGCGGCGGCTTCCTTTTCGGTGTGCGCGCGGCTGGTCGCGAGGTCGCCGGAGGCGGACTCGAGGTGGGCGCGCACGAACCACTGGAACTGCTCGAGATCACGCAGGTGACCCGTGAGCAGATCCTCGGAGACCGGGTCCAGCTCGGCGAGCTCCCCGATGGCCTTGCGGTGGTCGCCATTCACGCCGGAATAGACGAGATCCAGCGCGCCGAGGTGCTCCGTGACCAGCGCCTTGCCCAGGGTGTAATCACTCCAGTCGCGGCGCTCGACGAGAGCCCCCGGCGTGCCCGCGGGTTCACCACCGAGGGTCGCGATGCGCTCGGCGACCTGGTCGACCATCTCGCGCACGGCCTCGACCTGCGGGTCGAGCATCTCATGGACGCCGATGAAGTTCGGGCCGACGACGTTCCAGTGCACGTGCTTGAGCGTCAGTGCGAGGTCGATCAGGGCCACCATGCGCTTGTCCAGGATGCCGATGGTCTTCTCGGCGGTGGCGTCCTCGATACCAGGTGCGGTGAAGTTCGCGATCTTGTTCATCGTTCCCTCCTTGCTCTCATTGCTCTAGCGAGAATGTCCCGACAGCGAGCTAAGCAGGTGCTTACGCGCTACCCGCGTTCGTTGACGTCCTTGGGAAACAAAGGGAACCGACTGCCCGCGTTGCGCGGTTGACAGCCGGCGGACGCATCGTCTGCCGGCATGTTGTAGGTATTCCTACGCTCCGGCCCGGTCTCCTGGATCACCGCCGTCGGCGGACGCCCGTCCGATACCGGCGGTCATGATGTAGCGCATGGCCGATTCCGCATCCATGTCCACGGCGGCGAGCCGGCTGCGCGGCACGTAGATCGTGTAACCGCCGAGCTGGTAGCTCATGGGCAGGAAAACGCCGACGAGGTCGTCGCCGCTGTCCGCATCCGTGACCAGGGAGCGTGGCGGGTCCGTGTCCGAGACGATGCCCAGCATGCGCTGGCCCGCGATGTCGATGGCGACGACCTCGCCGCTGGCGCGGTTCTCCCCGGCGAGAAAGGCCATGAAGTCGCGAATGGCCGTGTACACCGACTTGATCAGCGGTATCTGCTCGAACAGCTGTTCCAGCAGCGCGAGAAAGCTCTGGAAGACCAGCAGCCGCGCCACGAGACCGAGGGCGAGGAGGATGCCGACGAACACCACCACGCCCATGCCGGGGAGGTAGAGGCCGCCGATGTCCAGGGCAGCGAGCGCCTTGCGCATCGCCCACTCGATGTTGCTGATGGACCAGTAGACGAAGTAGATCGTCAGGGCGAAGGGCAGGGCGACCGCGAGGCCGCGCAGTGCAAGGCCGGTGAGGCGTCTCATGAGCCGCCGTCCACGCGGATGACGCAGCGCTCGCCGGCGAGGTCCGCGCGCACCCGGTCGTTCAACAGGAAGCCCTCGCGGTGGGCGTCCATTTTTGCGAACAGCTCCCTGCGCAGCCGCTGGCGCAGGGCGGCGGAATGAAAGCGCCGGACGTCTTCCGGGGTTTCAAGGATCAGCGGCGGCACCTGCACCAGCTCGCCGTCGTCGGACTTCGCGACGAGGGTGAAGTAGGAGGTGTTCGTGTGCTTGACCACGCCGCTCTGCACGTTCTCGGCGATGACCTTGATACCGACGACCAGGGAGGTGCGCCCGACGTAGTTCACCGAGGCGAGCATGGAGACGAGTTCACCCACCTCCACGGGTTGCAGGAAGTTCACGGCGCCGACGGCCACGGTGACGCAGTAGGCCCCGGCGTGCTTGCTCGCGCAGGCGTAGGCGACCTTGTCCATGAGCGAGAGCAGCGTGCCGCCGTGGATCTTGCCGCCGAAGTTGGCGTAGGACGGAATCATCAACTCCGTGATGGTCGTCCGCGAATAACTGACCGGGTGTCCTTCCATTACCAGCCCCTCCCCCGGGCTCCTGGCTGCCTGTGCTGACCATAGCCCAGCACCGATGCCATTGCACTGTCACCCCCGGCCGTGCGCCGCCGCCAGCCCGGCCAGCGCCGCGAGGGGCAGCGCCTCGTACTGCGGCGAGGAGAGCTGCCAGTCCCAGTTGCCCGTCGGCAGTCCCGGTGTGTTCATGCGCGCGCCCGCAGGCAGCGCCAGCAGGTCCTGGGCACAGGCGATGGCCGTGCGCGCCGGGGACGCCATGAGCAGATCGAGGAGCGCGGGAACGGTGGCGGCCGGGTCGTCGTCCAGTGCCACGAAGCGCGCCAGCCGCTCGCGGGACGTCGCGTCGAGCTCGTCCTCGAGCCAGCCGCGGGCCGTGTTGTTGTCGTGGGTGCCGAGGTAGGCGACGCTGTTTTCCGGGTGGTTCGCCGGCAGGTAGGGGTGGGCATCGTTGTCCTCGTTGAAGGCAAACTGCAGCACGACCATGCCCGGCAGCCCGTAGTGCTCGCGCAGGGCGTGAACATCCGGCGTGATGGTGCCGAGGTCCTCGGCCACCACCGGGAAGGGGTCGAAGGCGTCGCGCAGCGTGTCGAAGAGCCCGTAGGAGGGCACGTCACACCACTCCCCGGCTGCGGCCGTCCCTGCCCCGGCGGGCACACGCCAGTACTGTGCGAGGCCGCGGAAGTGGTCGATGCGCAGCACGTCGAGACGTCGCAGCAGGGTGCCGAGACGCAGCACCCACCAGCGGAAGTCCTCGGCCGCCAGCCGGTCCCAGTCGTAGACCGGGTTGCGCCAGAGCTGGCCGGTTGCGCTGAAGTAGTCCGGCGGCACGCCGGACTCGGCCACCGGGCGCAGGGCGTCATCGAGCTGAAAGACGTCGGGCCGCGCCCACACGTCGACGCTGTCCAGGTTCACGTAGATGGGCATGTCGCCGAAGAGCCAGACGCCGGCGTCCCTGCAGGCCGCCCGCAGCCGCTGCCACTGGCGTTCGAAGAAGTACTGCAGCCGCTTTTCCGCGGCAATGGCCGGTGCCAGGGCACGGCGGGCGTCGGCGATAGCGGCCGGGTCGCGAAAGCGCAGCGCTGGGGGCCAGTCGCTCCAGCTGCGCGGATCCCGGGCCTTGAGCGCCGTGAACAGCGCGTGATCGTCCAGCCAGTCGCGCTCGCGTTCGCAGAAGGCCCGGTAGCCGGCGTCGTCACCGGCGCCGGCGAAGCGCTCCGCCGCCGTGGCCAGCAGCGGCAGCTTGAGCGCGCGGGCCCGGGCAAAGTCGGCGCAGCCCGCCTCGGGGTCGGTCGGCACGGCCAGTTCCCCGGCGCGAAGCAGGCCGTCGTCGGCGAGGTCCTCCAGGCTCAGCAGCAGCGGGTTGCCAGCGCGGGAGGAGGGACTGAAGTAGGGGGACTCGCCCGCCGCGTCACTCGTGGGGTTGAGGGGCAGGACCTGCCAGTAGCGCTGGCCCGCGGCGCCCAGCCGCGCGGCCAGGTTGCGGGCCCGCTCGCCGAGATCGCCGACGCCCCAGGGCGAAGGCAGGGAGGTAAGGTGCAGGAGCACGCCGCTGGCGCGCTCCTCGAGCGGAGTGTTCATGGCGTTACCGGGCAAAATGCGAATGAGCCCCCTCACTATGCAGCGCCTGCTCCGCCATGGCCAGCGCGTCCTGCATCCGCGGGAAAACGCTGCCTGGAGGCTCGCCCCTGCCGCCGCGCGCAGTCGCAGGCCGGCAGGAGCGGGTCCAGGGCGCTCGCCAGCCCTGCCGGCGGCGCACTACACTAGGGTGGCCGCGGTTCACTGATCAGGGGTGACTATCCTGGAACTCCTCCCCGGAGACCCGAGCCGGCCGGGTGCGACCTGCACGGCCGACGGGACCCACTTTGTCCTCTACTCCGCGCATGCGGAGCGGGTAGAGCTCTGCCTGTTCGACCCGCGCGGTGAGCGGGAGATCGCGCGCCTGCCGCTGCCGGCGCGTGACGGCGACAGCTGGCACGGTTTTGCCCCCGGTGTCAGTCCCGGCCAGCGCTATGGCTACCGTGTCCACGGGCCCTGGGCGCCGGCCCTCGGCCACCGCTTCAATCCCGCCAAGCTGCTCATCGACCCCTACGCGCGGGCGCTCGACCGGGCCTGCCGCTGGCACCCGGCGCAGGCCGGGGGGGAAGCCGATGCCGGGCCGGACCCCGCCGACAGCGCGCCCCACGTCCCGCTCGGGGTGGTCACCGGGGACCGCACCGCGCCCGCAGCGGGTCCGGGCACGACCTGGGCCGACACGCGCCTCTACGAGCTGCACCTCAAGGGCTTTACGCGGCTGCACCCCGACCTCTCGGAGGCCGAGCGGGGCACGGTGGCCGGTCTCGGCGCCGACGCCACCATCGCCTACCTGAAGGCGCTCGGGATCACTGCGGTAGAGCTGCTGCCTATCTTTGCCTTTGCCGACGAGCCGTTCCTGGTGGAGCGGGGGCTCGGCAACTACTGGGGTTACAACCCGGTCGCGTTCTTCGCCGCGCATCCGCCCTACCTCGGTGGCGCCGGTCCCGAGGCGTTCCGGGCCATGGTGGAGCGGCTGCACGAGGCCGGGCTCGAGGTGATCCTGGACGTGGTCTACAACCACACGGCGGAGGGGGGCGACAGCGGGCCAACGCTGTCGCTCCGGGGGATCGACAACGCGAGCTACTACCGCCTCGAGCACGGCGACCCGGCCAGCTACGTGAACGACACGGGCTGCGGCAATACGCTGGCCAGCGACCACCCGGCCGTGCGCCGGCTGGTGCTCGACAGCCTGCGCTACTGGGCCGGCGAGCTGGGGGTGGACGGCTTTCGCTTCGACCTGGCCCCGGTCCTCGCGCGCGGTGAGCACGGTGTCGATCCCCATGCCGCGCTGCTCCGCCAGCTCTCGCAGGACCCCCTGCTCGCGGAGCGGAAGCTCATCGCCGAGCCCTGGGACCTGGGCCCGGAGGGCTACCGCCTCGGCGGCTTTCCGCCGGGGTGGGCCGAATGGAACGACCGCTACCGGGACAGCGTGCGCCGTTTCTGGCGCGGTGACGACGGCGAGTTGCCGGAGCTGGCCCGGCGCGTGCACGGCTCCGGCGACCTCTTCGAGGGGGCGGGCCGGGCGCCCTGGGCGAGCATCAATCTCGTCACCAGCCACGACGGGTTCACCCTGCGCGACCTGGTCAGCTACGCGCGGCGGCACAACCGGGACAACCGCGAGGGCAACCGGGACGGCCACGGTGAGAATTTCAGCGACAACAACGGCCACGAGGGTCCGAGCGACGACCCGGCGATCAGCGAGCGGCGCGCGCGCCAGGCGCGCAATTTCCTGGCGACGCTGCTCCTCTCCCAGGGTGTGCCCATGCTGCAGGCCGGCGACGAACTGGGCCGCAGCCAGCGCGGTAACAACAATGCCTACTGCCAGGACAACGGGACGAGTTGGCTGGCCTGGGCGGAAGCGGACGAGGAGCTGCTGGCCTTTACCCGGGCCCTCCTCGCCCTGCGGGCGCGGGAGCCGCTCTTCCGCGCCGATCGCTACCGTCACCGCGAGGCCGATGATGAGGGCCAGCGCCTGGCCTGGCTGGCGCCGGAGGGGCATGAACCGGATGAAGCCGACTGGCAGAACCCCGCCCGCGCCTGCGTCGGCTGCCTGCTGTCGCAAGACGGCGGTCACAATCGTGGGCCATACTCCCTGTTGCTGGTCCTGAACGGTGGCGAGGCGCCGGTGTCCTTCCGGCTGCCTGCCCCGGGCCCCTGGTACTGCCGCGTGGATACGGCGCGGGCGCCATGGGTTTTCGCCGGCGAGGTGGTCGGCGGGACCGAGGTGTACTGTGAGGCGCGGTCGCTGCAGCTTCTGGTGAGTGGGCTCCAGCCAGCGGGAGAGGAGAAAACAGCAACGTGAGTGTTTCGCACAGCGATGGTAACGGCGACAGCGCCATCAACGGAGACGCGCTGCCCCTGGCAGAGGCCGTGGCGCGTCACTACCGGCTGACCCTGGGTCAGGACCGCAGCGGTGGCGATCACCACTACCTCTACCAGGCCCTGGCGCTGGCCCTGCGCGACCGCTTCGTGGGACGCTGGCGTGACACCCGGGAGCAGGCCGGGAACGGCCGCCGGCGGGTGGCCTACCTGTCCCTTGAGTTCCTTATCGGCCGCAGCCTGCACAATGCGCTCCTCGCCCTCGACCTCGAGGGCGAGGCGCGGGACGCGGTGGCGGCCTTTGCCTGCGACCTCGAGACCGTGGAGGCGGAAGAGCGCGACGCGGGGCTCGGCAACGGCGGCCTCGGCAGGCTGGCCGCGTGCTTTCTCGACAGCTGTGCGAGCCTCGCGCTGCCTGTTACCGGCTACGGCATCCGCTACGAGTACGGCATGTTCCAGCAGCAGCTGCGCAACGGCTACCAGCTGGAAAACCCGGACCGCTGGCTCCGCGACGGCAATCCCTGGGAGTTCGAGGTGCGCGAGCGTGTCCGCCGCGTCCATTTCGGCGGGCGCGCCGAGGGCTACCGCGACGACCACGGCCACTGGCGGCACCGCTGGGTGGATACCCAGGACGTGCTGGCGGTTCCCTACGACATGCCGGTCCCCGGCTACCGCAACGAGACGGTGAATACGCTGCGCCTCTGGCGCGCGCAGGCCACGGAGGAGTTCGACCTCGGCGAGTTCAACGCCGGCAGCTACACGGACGCCGTGGATGCCAAGACCCAGGCCGAGAAGATCACCATGGTCCTCTATCCCAACGACCAGAGCGAGGCCGGCAAGGAACTGCGCCTGCGCCAGCAGTACTTCCTGGCCTCGGCCAGCCTGCAGGACATTCTCGCCGACTGGGTCGCGGCACACGGGGAGGACTTCGCGGGCTTTGCGGACGGCAACTGCCTGCAGCTGAACGACACGCACCCGACGGTCGCCATCCCGGAGCTCATGCGCCTGCTCATGGATGAGCACCACCTGGGCTGGGGGGCGGCCTGGTCCCTTACCCGCGAGAGCTTTGCCTATACCAACCACACGCTGCTGCCCGAAGCGCTGGAAACCTGGTCCGTGGCCCTCTTCGGCAGCCTGCTGCCGCGGCTGCTGGAGATCATCCAGGAGATCAACGCCCGCTTCCTCACCGAGGTGTCCCGGCACTGGCCCGGCGACGTCGACCGGGAGCGGCGCATGTCGCTCATCGACGACAGCGGCGAGCCGCAGCTGCGCATGGCCTACCTGGGTATCGTGGGCAGCTTCTCGGTGAACGGCGTGGCGGCCCTGCACACGCGGCTGCTTACCCGCGGCCTGTTCCGGGACTTCCACGAGCTGTGGCCGGCGAAGTTCAACAACAAGACCAACGGCGTGACCCCCCGGCGCTGGCTCGCCTGGTGCAACCCGGGGCTGGCGGCGCTGATCGACGAGACCCTCGGCGAGGGCTGGGTCTGCGACCTCGAGCGGCTCCGCGAACTGGCCCCGCAGGCGGAAAGCCCGGCTTTCCGCGAGCGCTTCGGCGCTATCAAGACCGGCAACAAGCAGCGCCTCGCCGACCTGGTTGCCGACAGCTGCGGCGTCGCCTTCGACCCGGGCATGCTCTTCGACGTGCAGGTCAAGCGCATCCACGAGTACAAGCGGCAGCTCCTCAACGTGCTCCATGTCATCCACCTCTACGACCGGGTACTGCGCGGGGATACCGCCGGCCTCGCGCCGCGCTGCGTGCTCATCGGCGGCAAGGCGGCACCGGGCTACGCCATGGCGAAGGCGATCATCAAGCTGGTGAATAACGTGGCCGCGGTGGTCAACGACGACCCGCGCCTGGCGCCCTGGCTGCGCCTGGCGTTCCTGCCCGACTACAAGGTCACCAGCATGGAGGTCATCTGCCCCGGCGCGGATCTCTCGGAGCAGATCTCCACCGCGGGCAATGAGGCCTCCGGCACCGGCAACATGAAGTTCATGATGAACGGGGCGGTGACCATCGGCACGCTGGATGGCGCCAACATCGAGATCCTCGAGGCCGTGGGAGAGGACAATTTCTTCCTCTTCGGGCTGAATGCCGAGGAAGTGCAGGCCCGCCGCCGGGACTACCGCCCCGCGGACATCGTGGCAGGGGACGGCGACCTGCAGCGGGTGCTGCACCTGCTCGAGAGCGGGCACTTCAACCTGCTCGAGCCCGGCATCTTCGATGACATCATGGGCGCCATGACCAGCCCCGGGGACCCGTGGATGACGCTCGCCGATTTCCGCGCCTACGTCGATGCCCAGCGCCGGGTCGATGCGGCCTGGCGGGACCGGGACGGCTGGCTCAGGCGCTGCGTCCTCAATACGGCGGCCAGCGGCCGCTTCTCCTCGGATCGCACGATCCGGGAGTACGGGCGGGATATCTGGTTCCGCGAGCGCAGCACAGAGTGAACGGACCCCGGAGGACCGGCCCATGGTGATCAGCGACGACAATCCCCGCTACGTCAGCCGGCTGACCCGCAGCACGCTGGGCCTGGTGCTCGCCGGCGGGCGCGGCTCGCGGCTCTACGAGCTGACCAGCTGGCGGGCAAAACCCGCTGTCTATTTCGGCGGCAAGTACCGCATCATCGACTTCCCGCTCTCCAACTGCGTGAACTCGGGTGTGCGCAAGATCGGGGTGCTGACCCAGTACAAGGCGCACTCGCTCATCCGTCATCTCATGCGTGGCTGGAGCCACTTCCGCCGTGAGCTCGGCGAGTACATCGAGGTCCTGCCGGCGTCGCAGCGCCACTCGGACGACTGGTACCAGGGCACCGCGGACGCGGTGTACCAGAACCTGGATATCATCCGCGCGGAGCAGCCCGAGTTCGTGCTCATCCTCGCCGGGGACCACGTCTACAAGATGGACTACGGCCCGCTGCTGGTGGAGCACGTGGAGTCCGGCGCGGACATGACGGTCTGCTGCCTCGAGGTGCCGGTGGCGGAGGCGGCGGGTACCTTCGGCGTCATGGAGATCGACGCCACGGGCCGGGTCGTGGGCTTCCAGGAGAAACCGGCGGAGCCCGCGGAGATTCCGGGCCGTCCCGGCTATGCGCTCGCCTCCATGGGCAATTACGTCTTCAACACCGACTTCCTCTACGACCGGCTGGTGGAGGATGCGGCGGAGATGGGCTCCACCCACGACTTCGGCAACGACGTGATCCCGGCGATGATCGAGTCCTGCCACGTGCACGCGTACCCCTTCCGCGATGCGGAAACGGGCGACAAGGCCTATTGGCGCGACGTGGGGACGCTGGATTCCTACTGGCAGGCGAACATGGAGCTGGTTTCCACCCTGCCGCAGCTCAATCTCTATGACAGCGAATGGCCCCTCTGGACCTACCAGGAACAGCTGCCACCGGCCAAGTTCGTCTTCAACGACCCGGACCGGCGCGGCTTCGCCCTGCAGTCCATGGTCGCCGGAGGGTGTATCATCTCCGGGAGCGAGGTTCACGACTCCGTGCTCTTCTCGGGGGTATACGTGCACCCGCACGCGACGGTCGGGGGGGCCGTGCTCTTGCCGGATGTCGAAGTGGGTGCCGGCTCACGGCTCGGGCGGGTCATCGTTGACCGCAGCTGCCGGATACCGGAGGGTACGCGCATCGGCCTCGACCCGGAGGAAGACCGTGCCAACGGCTTCCGGGTATCCGCCGGCGGCGTGACCCTCGTCACCCGCGGCATGCTCGGCCAGGCCGAGGGATCGCTTTAACAGGAAACGACCCAGGATGGATGCAATGAACCGGGAGCCGGGTGCGGCCGCGCGCCGCGTGGAGACCCGTCCTTTCGAAGGCCAGAAGCCCGGCACCTCGGGCCTGCGCAAGAGCGTGCGGGAGTTCAGTGAGCCCCATTACCTGGAGAACTTCATCCAGGCCATCTTCAATACCCTGGGCGGCGACGCCCGGGGCGCGCTCGTCCTCGGCGGCGACGGCCGCTACGGCAACCGCGATGCAATCCAGCGCATCCTGCGGCAGGCCGCGGCCAACGGCTTCCGGCGGGTCATCGTGGGGCGCGGCGGCATCCTGTCGACGCCGGCCGCCTCCTGCCTCATCCGCAAGCACGGCGTTGACGGCGGCATCATCCTTTCGGCCAGCCACAACCCCGGCGGCGCCGACGGGGACTTCGGGGTCAAGTTCAACGGCGCCAACGGCGGTCCGGCGCCGGAGAGCGTCACGGCGGCGATCCACGCCGCCAGCGGCGCCCTGGACCACTATCTCACCTGCGATGCGCCCGCCATCGATCTCGACCGCGACGGTTGCCACGATCTCTGCGGCATGCGGGTGGATGTGATCGACCCGGTGGCCGATTACGCGGACCTGCTCGAGGGGCTCTTCGATTTTGACGCCCTGCGGGAGATGCTCGGCGGCGGACGCTTCCGCATGCGCTTCGATGCCATGCACGCGGTGACCGGCCCCTATGCCCGCGAGATCCTCGAGCGCCGCCTCGGCGCGCCGGAGGGTACGGTGATGAACGGCGAGCCGCTGGAGGATTTCGGCGGCGGCCACCCGGACCCGAACCTGGTCCACGCGCGGGCGCTGGTGGACCTCATGAACGGCAACGATCCGCCCGCCTTCGGCGCGGCCTCGGACGGCGACGGTGACCGCAACATGGTCCTGGGCCGCGGCGGTTACATTAATCCCTGCGATTCCCTCGCTGTGCTGACGGCCAATGCCCACCTCGTGCCCGGCTACCGAACGCTTGCCGGCGTCGCCCGGTCCATGCCCACCAGCCGCGCCGTGGACCGGGTGGCCGCGGCCCGCGAACTGCCCTGCTACGAGACGCCGACGGGCTGGAAATTCTTCGGCAATCTCCTCGACGACGGCCGCATCACTCTCTGCGGCGAGGAGAGTTTCGGCACCGGGAGCAGCCACGTGCGCGAGAAGGACGGCCTCTGGGCCGTGCTGTTCTGGCTGAACATCATCGCCGCCCGGCGCCAGCCGGCGCGGGCGATCCTGCGCGAGCACTGGCGGCAGTTCGGCCGCGACTATTTCACCCGCCACGACTACGAGGGTGTGGACGGCGCCGGCGCCGAGGCCCTCGTGGCGGGGCTGCGCGAGCGCCTGGGCGGCCTGCCGGGTCAACCGTTCGGGGAGGAGGTCGTCAGCGCGGCGGACGACTTCGCCTACGAGGACCCGGTGGATGGCAGCGTCAGCCGCGGCCAGGGTATCTGCCTGTACTTCGAGAGCGGCGCGCGGGCCGTTTTCCGGCTCTCCGGCACCGGCACCGCCGGCGCTACGCTGCGGCTGTACTGCGAGCGCTACGAGCGGGACCCGACGCTCCTCGAGCTGGACACGCAGCGGACCCTGGCGCCGGTGCTCGGTGCCGCCGCGGCGGTCGCCGGCATCGAGGCGCACACCGGTCGCACGGCGCCCGACGTCATTACCTGAGCGCGCCCGTGCACATCCTCATGCTCGCCGCCGAGGACGGCGCCCTGCCCGGCGGCAAGGTCGGCGGCATGGGCGACGTGCTCCGCGATATCCCGCCGGCCCTGGCGGCGCTGGGCCACCGGGTCACGGTGCTGACGCCGGGCTACGGCCGCCTGTCGCAGAGCCCCGGCGCGCGGCAGATCGGCTCGGTGGCCGTCCCCTTCGGTGGCCGCTCCGAGCTTTCGGGGCTGTTCGAGCTGCCTGCCCGCGGCCCCGGCGGCGCTGTCCGGCAGCTGGTGCTCGAGCACCCGTCCTTCGCCGGACCGGTCTACTGCAACGATCCGCCGGAGCGCCCCTTCGCCACCGACGCAGGCAAGTTCGCCCTGTTCTGCGCTGCCGCCGTGCGGGGCCTGCTCGAGGGAGAGCTGCCCACGCCGGATGTGGTGCACCTGCACGACTGGCATACGGGTACCTTCGCACTCCTCTCCCAGGCACAGCCGCGGCTCGCCAGCCTGCGCCGGGTGTTCACGATCCACAACCTGGCGATGCAGGGCATCCGGCCGCTGCGCGGGGACCCGTCCAGCTTCGCTGCCTGGTTCCCGGGGCTGCTGCCCCTGCCGGTAGCCATCGACCCGCGCTACAAGGACTGCTACAACCCGCTTCGCGCTGCCGTCGGCCTCTGCGAGGCCCTGCACACCGTGTCGCCGACCTACGCGGCGGAAATCTGTGACCCCGCCAGCGGCCTCGGCGAAGGGCTGCAGCGCGACCTCGCGGCGGCGCAGGAAGCGGGCCGTCTGCACGGGATCCTGAACGGCTGCGAATACCCGGAGCACCTCCCGGCACCGCTGTCCCACGCCGCCTTCCTCGCCCTGGCCCGGCGCGAGACGGAGCGCTGGCTGGCAGCCGGGGGCGTCGCCGCCGCAGCGCACGTGCTGGCCCTGCGGCGCATCGATGAACGGGTTGCGGCGGGCGCAGAGCCCGCGCGGCTGCTCACGTTGGTCGGTCGCCTGACGGAGCAGAAGGTCGGCATGCTGGCGGCGCGCCACGCCGATGGCCGCCCGGTGCTGGACCACCTGCTGGAGCAGCTGCGGGAGGACGAACTGCTCGTGGTGCTCGGCAGCGGCGACGGTGCCCTGGAGCGCTTCTTCAACGAGGCCCAGGCGCGCAGCGACCGCCTGCTGTTCCTCTGCGGCTACTCCGAGGCTCTTTCGGAGCAGCTCTACCTCGCCGGCGATCTTTTCCTCATGCCCAGCCGCTTCGAGCCCTGCGGCATCGCCCAGCTGCTCGCCATGCGCGCCGGCCAGCCCTGCCTCGTGCATCGCACCGGCGGATTGGCGGATACGGTCCAGGACGGGGTAAACGGTTTCGTGTTTTCGGGCACGACGGAGTCGGAGCGCCTTCGGAACCTGCTCGACCGGCTCCGCGACGCCCTGCGTCTCCTGCGTAACCACCGGCGCAAGCGCGAGGCCCTGCGCGGGGCCGCCCGCGCCGCGCGCTTCCCCTGGGCCGCTGCGGCGAGGGCCTATGCAGAGCAGCTGTACCGCTGAGTGACAGGCCCGCGGCCGGGGTCCCGGCGGGGCCTGATCAGCCGCCCCGGGTAAACAGCAGCCCGGTCGAGTCGTGCAGCGAGATGTCGCCGCCGCCGTAGGCGGGTTCGATGCCCGGCGTGGCCAGCGCCAGTTCCCAGCCTTCGCCGGCCAGGCCCGGCAGTGGTAGCGCGAGGGGGTCGAAGGGCGCGGTGGCATTGCCTTCCATGTGCGTGACCAGGTAGACCTGTTCGCCGTCCGGCCCCTGGCGCAGGGCGGTGAACACCGTGCGCCCGTCGATGGGGCGGAGGTAGTCGAAGTGGTCCTGCTCGCCGTAGGCCTCGCGCAGCCAGGGACGCGCCCGGCGAAAGGCGCGCAGCGCCCCGGTGAAGGCGACCTGCTCCTCATCGAGCATGGAGAGCGAGTGGGAGACGTTGCAGTACTCGTGCATGTCGTCCATCCAGGCCCGCGCCAGCACCTTGAGATCCGCCGGCGTGACCGGGTGCGGGCCGGCGAGCGCCGGGCGCACGGCGGAGAGCAGGTGAGCGATCTGCTCGAGGTCGTAGCCGGTGACCTCGACGAGGGCCGGGAGGAACTCGAAGAAGCGGGACAGGTCGTCGCGGGTCTCGAAACCGAGGGCCTTCAGGCGGGTGAAGTTGCCGGGGACCGAATAGCTGTATTCGTCGACCTGCCACTTCAGGGAGACGGATTCCTCGGCCACGATCTTTACCCCGTAGCGGTCATCCTGGTTGCGGATGAAGCCCCAGCTCGCCCGCGCCGACGCGTTGAGGAAGTCCATGGGCACGCCGGGGAAGGCGGCGTAGGTCAGGAGGGAAACCGCCGGGTTGTCGTAGGCCTTGTCGAGAATCTCCATGCGCGTGGCGCCCAGGCGCGTATTGATGTTCAGCTCCGGGTTGACCTGCGTGCCCCGGCGCAGCGTGTCGTGGTTCGCGGTGCCGCTGATCCACTGGTCGCCGTGCGTGAGCATCTCGCGGATGCGCCAGAACTTCGACAGCCAGAAGCTGTAGAGAAACGGCGTGTTGTGGGCGAAGGTGAGGGGCCCCCACTGGAACACGTCGTCGTCGCGCTGGGCCTCGATCACGGCGCGGTAGGTGGAGGCGAGTTCCCAATCCTCTTCCGGCCAGGGGCGCCCGTCCTCGAAGATGAACCAGGGGCGGAAGGCGGTTCCGCAGACGCATTGCTCCACGTCCGCCATCTGCTGCAGGTAGTCGTCGTCGTGACGCAGCTGCTGGTCGCCCTGGTCCCACCACTTGAAGTCCTGGGCGCCGTCCACGCGCACACCGTCGGCGCCGAAATCCACCTTGCGCCGCTGCAGCTCGAGGAGGATCGCGCGAACGGCGGGGTTGCGGTAGTCGAGGTTCTGCCCGTACATGTTCGGGCCGGCGAGGTAGTGGGGGCTGAGGACTTCCAGTGCCTGGTTGTCCGCGTGGCCGAAGACCAGGTCGAGCACCAGCATCTTCGGCCCGCCGGGCCAGTTGTGCAGCACAGCGGCCAGGTCCGCGAGTTCGTGCGGCCGCCCGCTCTCGAGCAGTACCGGGTTCACCGTTGCCATGCCCGCGATCACCACGTCGTAGCCCCAGTTGGTGGTGTCCGGCCGCGTGAGTTCTACCCGGCAGTGGCCGTCCGTGCGGCTGCTCTCCGCCCAGAAACCGGGCCCGGTCTCGTAGACGGTGGTCGGCTCCACGGGCAAGAGTTGCACTGCGTCATAGCCGGTGTAGATGGCGTCCGCATCCTCCAGCGGCAGGCCGCGGCGCAGCCGCTCGGCAATGCGCTCAAAGTGGCGGGCCAGGCTGGCCAGCGTGCCGCCGGCGGTGGCCGTGGGCACGTGCAGCTGGAGGATGTTCGCGGGCGGGCCGAACTTGTGCACGCCGCTGCCGGCGAGGGCTTCGTAATAGGTCCGGTCGCCGCGCCCGCGCTCCAGCTCGGCGGGATCGAGGATTTCCGCCGGGGCGAAGGCGCCGAAGGGCACGGACACCGCGAGCGGATCGACGATACGGTGCTCGACGCCCTCGCCGTCGCGCCAGCACAGCGCGTAGAAATCGCCGACCAGCGCCCGCGTGCCGGCACAGAGCCCGTCGACCACCGCGAACACGTGACTCTCGTGGCGGCTTACCGGGAGCAGCAGCCGTTCGAAGTCCGTGACCTGGTGCCACTGCTCGAGGTCCAGCGGCTCCGTGGGGGCCAGCAGCTCGAGGAAGATATCGCCGTCGGGGACGCGGCGGTCGAGGAGCTCCGGCGCCCAGAAGCCGAAGGCGACCCGGCCCGGCGCCTCCACCCGGGCGCCGAGGCGGCGGGCGATGGCCTGTTCGGCGTCGAAGGTGGTGGGGCTTTCCCGGTAGCGCCCGGCGCTCCAGTCGGCGAGCGCGTCGCTTGCCGCCGCGTCCACGCGGGCGCGCTCGCGTAGAGGTGTCTCCGGGCCGGTCATCAGCACTCCTCGGGGCTGAAGAACAGGGCGGAAAGCGGGGGCAGGGTGACGCTGGCCGAGCAGGGCTGGCCCTGGTGCGGCGCGTCCGTTGCCTCGATCGCGCCAAGGTTGCCGCGATCCTCGCCGCCGTAGAGCGCGGCATCGGTGTTGAGCAGCTCGCGCCAGCGGCCCGCCTGCGGCAGCCCGACGCGCCAGTCGCGGCGCTCCACGGGCGTGAAGTTGCAGAGCACGGCCACCGGTGGATCGCCCGGTTCGCCGAAACGCAGCCAGGCAAACAGCGATTGCGCCGCGTCGTTTGCCTCGAGCCAGTGAAAGCCGCTCTCCTCGCAGTCCCGCCGGTGGAGGGCCGGCGTCTCCCGGTAGAGGGCGTTGAGATCGCGCACGAGGCGGGTGATGCCGGCGTGCTCCGGCCTGGCCGCCGTCGCCCAGTCCAGCTCGCCGCCCTGGGCCCACTCGGCCGGCTGGGCGAACTCGCCGCCCATGAACAGGAGCTTCTTGCCCGGGTGGCCCCACTGGAAGCCGAAGTAGGCGCGCAGGTTGGCCAGCTTCGCCCGGTGGTCACCGGGCATGCGCGCGTACAGCGAACCCTTGCCGTGCACCACCTCGTCGTGGGAGAGGGGCAGCATGAAGTTCTCCGAGAAGGCGTAGTGGAGGCCGAAGGTCATCTTGTGGTGATGGTAGCGGCGGTTGATCGGGTCTTCGCTCATGTAGGAGAGCGTGTCGTTCATCCAGCCCATGTTCCACTTGAAGCCGAAGCCCAGGCCGCCGTCATGCACCGGGCGCGAGACGCCGGGAAAGGCGGTGCTTTCCTCGGCCACGGTCATGACGCCCGGCTCCTCGCCGTAGACGAGCCGGTTCATGCGCTGGAGGAAGTCGATGGCCTCGAGGTTTTCCCGTCCGCCGTGGCGGTTCGGCAGCCACTCGCCCTCCCGCCGGGAGTAGTCGAGGTACAGCATGGAAGCCACCGCGTCCACGCGCAGGCCGTCCACGTGGTATTCCTCGAGCCAGTACAGGGCGTTGGACAGCAGGAAGTTGGCCACCTCCCGGCGTCCGAAGTTGTAGATCAGCGTCTTCCAGTCGGGATGGAAACCCTGCCGGGGGTCCTCGTGCTCGTAGAGCGCCGTGCCGTCGAAACGGGCCAGGCCGTGCTCATCCGCAGGGAAGTGGGCGGGCACCCAGTCCAGCAGGACGCCGAGGCCGCGGCGGTGGGCGGCGTCGATGAGGTCGCGGAACTCGTGCGGCGGGCCGTGGCGGATCGTCGGCGCGTAGAGCCCCACCGGCTGATAGCCCCAGGAACCGTCGAAGGGATGCTCGGAGAGCGGCAGGAACTCGAGGTGGGTAAAGCCGAGGTCGGCGACGTAGTCGACCAGTTCTTCCGCCGCCTCGCGGTAGGACAGCATGCGGTTGTCCTCGGCGGCCCGCCGGCGCCAGGAGCCCAGGTGAACCTCGTAGATGCTGATCGGGGCGCTGCGGTTGTTGCGTTCGGCCCGGTTCGCCATCCAGGCGTCGTCGTGCCAGCCGTAGCCGCGGATATCGCGCACGACGGAGGCCGTCTGCGGCGGGTGCTCGGCGCCGAAGGCCATCGGGTCGCTCTTCAGCGGCAACTCGGCGCCGCGCCGGTCGAGAAGGCGGTACTTGTAGCACGCACCCTCGCCGATGCCGGGGACGAAGGCTTCCCAGAGGCCGCTGTCGCCCAGCGGGTGCATGGGGTTGGCGGCGGCATCCCAGCCGTTGAAGTCGCCGACCACGGAGGCCGCGCTGGCGTTCGGCGCCCAGAGCGCGAAGCGCGTACCCGCCGCCTGCACCTGTGCGCCGAGGACCTTCCACAGCCGCTGCAGCGTGCCCTCGTTGAAGTGGTAGCGCTCACCGGCGCTCAAGGGGCTGCCGCCGGTGGACGCGCCCCGGTCGCTGTCGCTATGCTCGCTCATGGATGCTTTTAACTCTAACCAAAGTGAGGCGTGATGCAAGGCCGCGCGGCTGCCGGTGGCCTCGAGCGCACCGTGGCGCCGGCGCCGGCGCTTCCGCTATGATGCCATTCCGAGGCTCTCCCGAGGTATCCATGGCTCGCCCCCTTCTCCTGCTACTCGCCGCGGCGCTGCTGCCCGCGGGGCCTGCCGCGGCCACCGCGGCCGGCTTCCGGGACTGCGTGGCGGGCCTCGGCGACCGCGCCCTCGCCGCCGGCGTCGACGGCGAACTCGTGGCGCGCGTCCTGCCCTCGCTGTCGCCGCTGGAGCGGGTGCTTGCCCTCGATCGCAGCCAGCCGGAATTCGTGCAGACCTTCCCGGCCTACCTCGAGGCACGGGTCACCGACGCCCGCGTGGAGAGGGGCCGCGAGCTGCTCGAGCGCCACGGGGCCTTCCTCGAGACACTCCTCGACCGCTACGGCATCCCGCCGCGCTACCTGGTCGCGTTCTGGGGCCTGGAGACGAATTACGGCGGCTACCTCGGCAAGGTGCCGACCCTCGACTCCCTCGCCACGCTGGCCTGCGACGAGCGCCGTTCCGAGTTCTTCGCCGGCGAGTTCGTCAATGCGCTGCAGCTGGTTGAACGGGAGCAACTGCCCCTGGAGCGGCTGGTGGGCTCCTGGGCCGGTGCCGTGGGTCATACACAGTTCATGCCCTCCTCCTACCTGCGCTACGCCGTCGACGGCGACGGCGACGGACGCATTGACCTCTGGCGGAGCGAGCACGATGCCCTGGCCTCCGGGGCGAACTTCCTGCACAGTCTCGGCTGGGAGCCCGGCCTGCGCTGGGGACGGCAGGTCGCCCTGCCCGGGGGCTTCGCCTACGAACAGGCAGGCCTGGGCAAGGCGCGGAGCCTGCGCGCCTGGGCCGCCGCCGGGGTGACCCGGGCCGACGGCGAGTCCCTGCCCGCCCTGGAGCTGGAGGCCGCCCTGCTGCTGCCGGCCGGCCATCGAGGACCGGCCTTTCTCGTCTATGACAACTTCCGCGTGGTGATGCGCTGGAATGCGTCGCAGTCCTATGCCCTGGCCGTCGGCCTGCTGGCGGACCGGCTCGCGGGTGCACCGCCGCTGCGCCTGCCGCCCGGTCTTGCAAAGCCGCTGCGCAAGACGCAGATCGTGGACGCCCAGGAGGCACTGAACGCCCTCGGCCTGGACGCCGGGACCGCCGACGGGATCATCGGCAGCCGGACCCGCGCCGCCCTGCGGGCCTTCCAGCTGGAGCAGGGCCTGCCCGCGGACGGCTACCCGGACCCTGCTACCCTGACTGCGCTGGAACGTCGTGCACTGCCCTGAGGCCCGCCATCGCGCCGCCCGCGGCTTCCTGGCTGCGGCCTGCCTGTTGCTCGCGGCCTGCCAGGGTGGTAGCGAGCTGCCCGACCTTGCGTCCGTGGAGGACGTTCCCACCCTGAAGCGCACGTTCTACGGTTTCCTCGCCCCGATCGTCGGGCGGGAGAACGACCGCATCAGGGCTCAGCGCGAGGCACTGGCGTCACTCCGTGAGTCCCTGGCGGCCGGTGAGCACCCGGGCTGGCTGGCGCGGCGCCGGCTGCGCGCCCTGGCCCGGGAGTACGAGGTGCCGTGGGACCCGGACAACCTGCCCGCGCTGGCGTCGTCGCTCTGGCGGCGCGTGGACGTGGTTCCGCCCGCGCTCGCGCTCACCCAGGCGGCGAAGGAGTCGGGCTGGGGCCGCTCCCGCTTCGCCGTGGAGGGGAACAATCTCTTCGGACAGTGGTGTTTCGAGCCCGGCTGCGGGATCGTTCCGGCGCGGCGCCCGGCGGGCAGCCAGCACGAGGTCGCTGCCTTCGACAGCGTCGACGAGGCTATTCGCCGCTATATGAACAACCTGAACACGCACGAGCGCTATGCGCCTTTCCGCGAGCGCCGGGCGCAGCTCCGCGCGAGCGGTTCGGCCCTGACCGGCCGCGCCCTCGTCGGCGGTCTGCTCGGCTACTCCGAGCGCGGGGAGGTCTACCTCGACGAACTGCGCGCGATGATGCGCCAGAACCGCGCCCTGCTGGACAAGGTCGCCCGCGGCTGATGGCGCGCCTCCCCGCCGTCCTGCTCTGCCTGGCGCTGCTCGCTGCCGGTCCGGTCGCCGCCGGTACAGCGGCGGCTAGTCACGGGGTGATTCTTCTCTACCACCGCATCGCGGACGACGGCCCGGCCAGCACCCGGGTTGCGCCGGCACGCTTCGAGGCCCACCTGGACGCTCTCCAGGAGGGTGGCTACCGGGTCCTGCCGCTGGCCGAGCTGCTCGCCGGTGCCCGCGCCGGGGAGCTGCCGCCCCGTGCAGTGGCCCTGACCTTCGATGACGCCTACCGGTCGATCCTGGACAATGCCTTCCCGCGCCTCGCCGAGCGCGGGTTGCCCTTCACCGTCTTCGTGGCGACCGGGCCGGTGGACAAGGGCTACGGCAGCTACCTCGGCTGGGACGACATGCGAGAACTCGCCCGGAGCGGGCTGGCCACTTTCGGCGGGCACTCGGTCAGCCACCGGCACCTCGAGGCGTGCCAGGCCGGTGAGGCCGGCCGCCGCTGGCGGACCCGGGTGCGCGCCGAGATCCTCGACAGCCTTGGGCGGCTGCGTGCAGAACTCGGAGACGCCGTGATCGACGCCCATGCCCATCCCTACGGCGAGTACAGCCGGGCGACGGAAGCGCTGCTGGCGGACGAGGGGCTGTGGGGCCTCGCGCAGCAGTCCGGCGCCGTCGGGCCGGAGAGCCGCGCGACCCGGGTGCCGCGCTTTCCCCTCTATCACGGTGCCGATGGCGATCAGCGGCTGCGCACCGCGCTGGCGGCACGACCGCTGTCCCTGGCGGCCGAAAAAGATCCGCGCGTGTTCCTGCCGCCCGGTGAGGACTCCCCCGAACGCTGGCGTTTCCGCCCCGTGCCGGGGGCCTGGCGTGAAGGGGGGCTGGCCTGCTACGGCGCCGACGGCACAGCGCTGGCGCTGTCCCGCGACGGCGCCTGGGTCGACGTCGCGCTGCCGGCGTTCCGGCCCGGCCGCAACAAGGTGAACTGCACCGCGCCGGCAAGCGACGGCGGCCACGCCTGGCTGTCCCGGCTCTGGGTCCGCGCGGACGCGGCGGGCGCCTGGCTGCGTGAGTGACCCAAACGGGGCATCCGCTATCAGGGCGCGTGGCTTTCCGCGCGGCGGCCTTCCGGAAATTTGAACTGCTTCACAGAAGCCGCCGCGCTGTCGGGCTACCCTGCGGACTGGTCAACGCCCTTGGAGACGGCGCCATGGCGGTTTACATCGTGGCCTACGAACTGTTCGAGAACAGTACCCGGCACCAGCGGCTTGCCCAGCGTCTCCAGTCCCTCGGCGCGCGCTGGACGCTGCGGGATCACGTCTGCTTCCTGACCACGGACCTGACGGCTTCCGAACTCATGGACCGGCTCGAAGACTGTCTCGCCGAGAACGACGAACTCTTCGTCGCCCGGCTTTCCGGCCAGGCGGCCTGGGCGGGCCTGCACCGGGCGGACAGCGAGTGGCTTCGCTCCTATCTCGGGCGCTAGCTCGGGCGCTGGCCAGGCCCGGTACCACTTGCTAGGGTCCGGTCATGGCAGGCTCGCTCACCCCCAATCTCGTCGTCGGCGACATCACCCGCGCCCGGGTCGATGCGATCGTCAATGCGGCGAACAGTACCCTGCTCGGCGGCGGCGGTGTCGATGGTGCCATCCATCGCGCCGCGGGGCCGGCGCTGCTAGAGGCCTGCCGCGCCGTTCCGGCGGTGGACGGTGAGCGGTGCCCCGTCGGTGAAGCACGCATCACGGCTGCGGGAGATCTCCCCGCGCGCTTCGTGATCCATACGGTCGGCCCCGTCTACCACAGCGACCCCGATCCGGCGGGGAAGCTCGCTGCCGCCTGGCACGCCTCCCTGCGCCTCGCCCGGGAACACGCCTGCCGGAGCATCGCCTTCCCGGCGATCTCCTGTGGCGTCTACGGGTACCCCCACGCCGAGGCTGCGGCGATCGCCCGCGATTGCTGCGCCGATCCCGCCTACGCCGGCCTCGCGGTGAGTATCTGGCTCTTCGACGAGACCCACGCGGCGCTCTGGCGCCGGGTATTCGGCGCCTAGGCGCTCGGCCGCCGCCGTGTGTCTCATCCTCCTCGCCGCAGGCGTCCGCCCGGGCTTGCCCCTGGTGGTGGCTGCCAACCGGGACGAGTTCCACGCCAGGCCGAGTGCGGCGGCGCACCGCTGGCCCGGGACCGCGGGCATTGCCGCCGGCCGGGACCTCGAGGCCGGGGGGACCTGGCTGGGGGTGGCCGGGAGCGGCCGGTGCGCTGCCGTGACCAATGTCAGCGAGCTGCCGTCGCCCGGCACCTTCCGCTCCCGCGGCGACCTGGTACCGGGGTTCCTCGCGAACGGGGAGGGCGCCCGGGCCTATGCAGACCAGATCGAGGGCGACGCCTACCGCGGTTTCAACCTGCTGCTCTGGGACGGCGAGGACCTGGTGTACACCTCCAACCGCCATCCGCCGCGGGTGCTCGAACCCGGGGTCCACGCCCTCGCCAACGGCGAGCTGGACGAAGCGCGCTTCAAGGTGTCGCGCAGCCGCGCGGCGCTGGCGGAGGCGCTGGCCAGCGCTTCCGAAGCCACGCTGGCCGACGCGCTCTTCGCGCCGCTGGCCGACCGCTCTTTACCTCCCGAGCCGGAGCAACGCACCGTCGCCGGGATGACCGGGGCGGAGGTCGCCGCGCTCGCGGCGCCCTTCATCGTCGGTGAGCGCTACGGCACCCGGGCGAGTACCGTGGTCATCGTGAGTGAGCGCGCCGTTGCCCTGCAAGAACGCCGCTTCGCCCCCGGCGGCGTGCCGGCGGGCATCACCAGCTTCCGCTGGAACCTATCCTGAACAGCGCTTGCACTGTCAGCCATGCCCTGGTACTTTGTAATACAAAGTACTTTGTATCTGCCTGAAGTGCCACAGCGGCCGGAGGACAACCCATGAACGGAACGCACCACGCTGTCGATCTCGAGCGCCTGCGCGCCATCGCCGAGGAGGGCCGCCGGGCCCCGTTGCTCGGTGGTCGCTATCTCGCCTGGTGGGGCGGGCTGCTCGCCCTCGCCTACCTGCTTCACTACAGTTTCCTGACTGGCCTGCTGCCCGGGGGCGGGGGGGCGCTCGGCTGGCTGTGGGTCGCCTTCGCGATCGTCGGCCTGGCGGACCAGCAGCTGCTGGCCCGCGGCGAGGCCGCGGACCGGCCCGGGCGGGGTACGGTAGGCAACCGGGTAGAACTGTCGAGCTGGCAGTTTGCCGGTGCGGTGCTGGCGGTGTACTTCCTGGCACTGGCGGGGCACTCGGTGGTGACGGGAGCCGTCAATCCGCAATTCGGGACCTCCGTGCCCCTGGTGTTCGCTGTTTACGCTGTCGCCCTCGGCACGACGGGGGTCCTCGGGCGTAGCCGCCTCCTGGTCAGGGCGGGCGGGGCGGCCATCGCCGGCGTGGCCCTGGCCGCGTGGTATGCCCTCTCACCGGCCCTGTGGCTGATCGCGGCCGGGGCGAGCCTGCTGACTGCGCTGCTACCGGGATTGCTGCTGCTGCGCGCCGAGCGGGCGGCGGACGCGGCGTGAGCGCATCAAACCCCTACGATCACGGTGGCATCGACGAGCTCATCCATGGACGCATCCGCCTGGGGGTGATGGCCTACCTGGCGTCGGCGAGCCCGGCGACGTTCCGCGAACTCAGGGACCGGGTAGAGGCCACGGATGGCAACCTGGCAACGCACCTGCGCAAGCTGGAAACCGCCGGATACATCCGGCAGGAAAAGCGCTTCGTCGGCCGGCGCCCGCAGACGCAGGTGCATATAACGGACCCGGGGCGGGAGGCCTGGCTGCTGTGGCTGGAGCGCATGCAGGCCCTGATCGCGGCGGCGGAGCGCGGGGGCGCGCCCTGACCGCAGCGCCCGGGAAGCGCTGTCAGACGATACCGCTTTAGACAAAGACCGCGAAGACAGCGAGGGCGCCGGCGAAGCCCAGAACCTGGGTCATGGCGGCGATGCCTTTATTGTTAGCGTCGAGCAAGCCTGCCACTACCGCCGCCCCTTGCCAACGGTTCCGTTCGGTCCCGAGCAGGTCGCGGTTCAGTCCCTGACGCGGGAGTGCTTGTAAACGACGCCTTCGCGCATCACGAAGTGCACCGACTCGAGCAGGGTGATGTCCTCCAGGGGGTTGCCCTGCACGGCGATCACATCGGCGAGGTAGCCGGCTTCGACGGCACCGATCTCGCCGGCGCGGTCCAGCGCTTCGGCGCTGTTCAGCGTTGCCGCCTGCAGTGCCTGCAGCGGCGTCATGCCGAACGCGACCATGCGCGAGAGCTGGCGCGCATTGTGGCCGTGCGGGTACACGCCGGCGTCGGTGCTGTAGATCATCTTCACCCCGGCCTTGACGGCCTTGCGGAAGTTCGCGCGCTGCGTTTCGCCAGTCATGCGCTCCTTTTCCAGGCTTTCCGGGAGAATGCCTTTCTCCTCGCCCTCGCCGAGGATGAACTCGGTCACGTAGATATCCATGCCCAGCCAGGCGCCCTTTTTCTTGGCCAGGCGGATGCCGGCATCGTCGATGAAGCTGCCATGCTCGATGGTGTCGACTCCGGCCTCCAGGGCGTTGCGGATGCCTTCGGCGCCGTGCGCATGGGAGGCGACGCGGAGGCCGCGGCTGTGGGCTTCATCCACCAGCGCCGTGAGTTCCTCGACGCTGTACTGGGGGGCGCCGACCTTGGTGCCCTTGGACAGGACACCGCCGGTGGAGCAGGTCTTGATCAGGTCCACCCCGTACTTGATGTTGCGCCGCACCGCGGCCCGGGCGGCCCAGGGCCCGTCGGCCACCCCTTCACCCTCCAGGCCGTACTCGGCGGGCAGCAGGTTGTTGTCGCTGCAGTGGCCGCCGGTGATGCCGACCGGCGGGCCGGAGACGAACAGCCGCGGCCCGGGCACCTCGCCGGCATTGATGGCGTCGCGCAGCGCGACGTCGCCATAGGAGCCGGCGCCGACGTTGCGCACGGTAGTGAAGCCGGCATAGAGCGTACGCTCCGCATGCACCACCCCCTGGATGGCCTTGCGTTCGTCGGAAAGCGCCAGGCGGCGGAAGCCGTGGTAGTCGGGGCTGCTGGTCAGGTGCACGTGCATGTCGATGAGTCCGGGCAGCAGCGTCGCGCCGGGCAGATCGAGGTGCCGCGCGCCCGCCGGCGCCCGGACATCGTCGCGGGTGCCGACGGCCGCGATCCGTCCATCCTCCACGAGAACGGCCGCGTCCTCGATGAGGGCCCCGTCGCGGATATCGAGCAGGTGCCCGGCAGTCAGTAACAGTGAGTCGTCAGCCGCCGCCTGGGCGGCAAGGATGGAGAGGGCAAGGAGCAGGGGACGCACGGGAACCTCCGGGGGGTCGCTTGAGACGTCACCCGAGTCTAGGGCAATTGCCCCCGCGAATCACGGCGTGAGGCCGGCCGCATCGCCGCCATCGACGAGCAGCAGTTGTCCTGCCGCACGGTCCATCGCCTGTTCCAGGGCGAGCGGATCGAGGGCGAGCAGCAGTTCCCGGGGCATGATGAGCAGCTCGTTGCGCAGCCGCCGGAGAAGCCGCAGGAGCGCCGGCGGGTCAAGCGCCGTGGCGGGGAGCCGGTGCAGGCGCAGCCCCGGTGCAGCGAGGCCGGCCAGGGCCGCCGGGGGCCACGGCTGGTTGCTGTGCACGTAGAGATCCCGGTGGCCGCCGCGGGCGGCGAGCACATTGGCAGCGGCTACCGCAGCACTGTCGCCCGGTACGCCGGCCAGGACGATACCCAGCGCCGGCGGGCGCACACCGCGGGCAGCGGCCGCCGCGGGGCGCCGCGGCAGCCAGCTGTCGACGCCAGGTCCATGGCGCAGCACGAAGCCGAGCCGGTCACCCTCGCGGGTCTCGAACTCGAGGGCGACCCGGCGCAGGGCGGCCAGTTCCGCGAGCCGCTCCCGGGCCTCGCCGCGGGCGCGGCCGCCGTGGCGCCGCAGCAGTTCCCGCTGCAGGTTTCGCTCCCCGTCGCCGAAGAGAGTGATCTCCCGGGTGAAGGGCAGGTCGGCGACGCCGTAGAGGCGCGGGCTCTCGAGCAGCAGCACCTGCAGCGGGCGGCCGAGCTGCGCCGCGGTCTCGACCAGGAACGCCAGTGCCTCGGCGTCGAGGCCGAAATCGTCGATCGGCACCAGCAGCGGGCGCGGCTCAATCATCGTCGTCACTGCCGCGGCCCGCGCGCGCGTAGCGCTGCGCCTGGGCGATGAGGGCGGCAATGCGCTCGTCCATGGCGCCGTCCAGGGCCTCGATGGCGACGCCGGTGAGCAGGGCGAGGGCCTCGTCGGCGGTGCTCACGGCATAGAGGTGGAAGCGGCCGTCGGCCACCGCCTTGCGCACCCGCTCTGCCAGCATCAGGTGGTCCCGGTTCGCCGCGGGGATCACCACGCCCTGGCTGCCGGTGAGCCCGCGGGCGGCGCAGAGGTCGAAGAAGCCCTCGACCTTCTCGTTGACACCGCCGATGGGCTGCACCGCGCCGTGCTGGTTCAGGGAGCCCGTGACGGCGAGATCCTGGCGCAGGGGCACGCCGGCAATGGCTGAGACCAGGGCGGCCAGCTCGGCCACCGAGGCGGAGTCTCCCTCGATACCGCCATAGGACTGCTCGAAGACCAGCGTGGCCGCGAGCGGCAGGGGCCGTTCCCGCGCCCAGCGGCTGCCGAGGTAAGAACTGATGATCAATACCGCTTTCGAGTGGATCTTGCCGCCGAGGTCTACCTCGCGCTCGATGTCGAGCACCTTGCCGCTGCCCAGGCGCGCGGTGGCGGTGATCCGCGTCGGCAGGCCGAAGCGGTACTCGCCGAGGGCATGGACCGACAGGCCGTTGACCTGGCCCACGGCGTCGCCGTCGGTCGCCACCAGGGTGCGCTCGCGGAGGATCTGCTCCCGGGCCCGCTCCTGCCACTGCCCGCGACGGCGGTCGGCGGCGTCCAGGGCCGCGCTCACATGCTCCGCGCGCACCTCGCCGGCGCCGTCGCGGCGGGCCAGGAAGTCTGCCTCCGCGAGGAGGTTGCCGAGGCGGCCCTGGTGCAGGTCCAGGCGGCTGCCGTCGCCGGCGAGGCGCGCGGCGAGTTCCAGGCAGCGCGCGACGCCGCCGCGCTCGATGGGCAGCAGGCCGTCGCGTCGCTGCAGCGTGGCCAGGAGCTGGGCGAACAGCCGCGTGCTGTCCTCCGTGCGCGGCACGTCCGGCGCCATGTCGGCGGTGACCTTGAACAGGGTGGCGAATTCCGGATCGTACTCCTGGAGCAGGTAGCCGGTGAGGTAGTCGCCGAGAAGTACCACCTTGATGTCGAGGGGGATCGGCTCCGGCTCCAGCTGTACCGTGCTGGCGAAGCTGAAGACCTGGTCGAGGGACTGGATGCGGATCTCGCGCGCCCGCAGCGTGCGCTTGAGCGCCGTCCAGGCGAAGGGGCTGGTGAGGACCTTCTCGGCCTCGAGGACGAGATAGCCGCCGTTGGCCCGGTGCAGCGCACCGGCCTTGACCAGGGTGAAGTCCGTCACCAGTGTCCCCATCTGCGCGACCTGCTCCGCGCGGCCGAGGAGATTGCCGAAGGTCGGGTTGTCCTCGTGGACGACCGGTGGTCCGTCGCTGTCGCCGTGGTCGATGAGGACGTTGACGCTGTACTGGGGGAATTCCTTCACCCGCTCGTGGAGGTTGTCGGGGATGGCCGAGTCCTGGCGCAGCTGGGTGAAGGACTCCGCCTCTTCCATCACCGCGGCTTCTACCGTTGCCAGCCAGTCGACCACGGCCGGGAGGTCCCGGTAGCCATCGCGCAGGCGCGCGAACACGGGCGCCACCGCCTGGCGGCAGAAATCGCTGTTCAACTCCCGGAAGCGGTCGAGGCTTTCCTTCTTCCAGCCTGGCAGCTGGCGGACCACGCCCTTCAATTCCTCCTTCAGGCCTTCGATCGCCTCGAGGGTGGCCTTGCGCTCTGCCTCGGGCAGTTTCTCGAAGGCCGCGGGGGTGAGGACCTCGCCGTCCTTCATCGGCGCGAGGGTGTAACCGGAGGGCGTTTTCAGCATCGCCACACCCCTTGCGGAGGCCTTCTCCGCGAGGGCCTGGAAGGCCTCGGACTCCCGCTCCTGGAAGAATTCCCCGAGTTCCTGCACGCGGGCCTGGTATTCGTCGCCCTGGAAGGTCGCCGGCAGGATCGTCAGCAGCTCTTCCACCGCCTCGGCCATGGTGCTGCGCAGCTGCCGGCCCCGGCCCGGCGGCAGGCGCAGCGCGATGGGTTTGCCGGGATCGTCGAAGTTGTTGACGTAGCACCAGTCCTCCGGCGGCTCCGCCCGGGCGGCCTGCCGGCGCTCGAGGAGCCCCCGCAGCAGTTCCCGGCGGCCGCTGCCGGTGCTGCCGGCGAGGAAGATGTTGAAGCCGAGGCCATCGACCGCGAGGCCGAAGTCGAGGGCCTCCACGGCCCGTTCCTGGCCAAGCTCGAAGGGCAGGGGCTCGAGTTCCGCGGTACTGGCGAAGGCCAGGGCCTCCAGCGGGCAGGACCGGTAGAGGGCCTCCGCCGGCAGGGGGGCGGCGGCGGGGGCGGGCGCGCGCTGGCGCAAACCGTCATTCATGGTGCGTCATCCTTCCCGCAGCGGGTGTCGCCGCAGCATAGCGCAGCGCCCCGGGCGCGCCAGGGCGGGCCCGTTGATCTACGTCAAAGGACCGATCTTTCGCCCGGCGAGCACCTTGAAGGGACCGTGGAAAGCGCCATATTCCCTCTTGCCGGCAGTGGGCCGGCAAACACAGGGAGGATAGCATCATGGCTCTCGTACCCAGGAAACACAGCCTCTTCGGCGACCGCTTTCTCGATGATTTCTGGGCGCCCGCCGCCACCGATGGCGATGGCAAATCGTTTTTCGCGCCCATGGTGGATATCCGGGAGAAAGGCGACCACTACGAAATCACCGCGGAACTGCCCGGCGTGAGGAAAGAGGATATCCACGTCACCGTCCACGACGGGGTGCTGACCCTGGAAGCCGAAACCGAGCAGGAAGACAAGGAAGAGAAGGATGGCCGCGTCATCCGCCAGGAACGCCGCTACGGGCGCTTCCTGCGGAGTTTCGACCTCGGTGGTGACGTCCACGAGGCCGACATCAGCGCGCGCTTCGAGGACGGCGTGCTGACGCTGCGGGCACCCAGGGTGAAAGAGAAGCCCGCAGGGCAGCGGCGGATCGAGATCAGCTAGCGGCCCGCGCTACCAGGCCACGGGCAGGCGCTCCAGGCCGCGGAAGAGGAAACCGGGACGCCAGGCCGGGTCGCTGGCGTCGGCCTCCAGCCGGGGCATGCGCTCAGCGAGAGCGCGGAATGCCACGTCGCCCTCGAGGCGTGCAAGCTCCGCGCCGACGCAGTAGTGGATGCCGCCACCGAAGGTCAGGTGGCGTGCACCCTCACGCTTGATGTCGAAGCGGTCCGGGTCGGGGAACACGTCCGGGTCCCGGTTGCCGGCGGCGAGCAGGGCGAGCACGCGCTCGCCGCCGCGAATCAGCTTGTCCCCGAGCGGCGTGTCGTGAAAGGCCGTGCGGTAGGTCGCGACCAGGGAGCTATCGTAGCGCAGGATTTCCTCCACCGCGGACGGTGCGAGGCCGGGGTCGTTCACCAGCTTCTGCCATTCGTCGGGGTTGTGAGCGAAGGCCAGCAGGCCGTTGCCGAGCATGTGTGCCGTGGTCTCGAAGCCGGCACCGAACAGGCCGATGGCGACGGTGACGATCTCCCGCTCCGTGAGCTGGCTGTCGCCGTCGCGCGCCTGGAGCAGGCCGGTGGCCAGGTCGTCCCCCGGGTGCCGCCGCCGCTCGGCGAGTACCTCGCCGAAGAACGACTCCAGGAACAGGATCTGCCGGTTGGCGAGGTCGAGCTCTTCAGCGGGCAGTGCGCGCATCTCGAACACGAGGAAGGAATCGGCGATCGCCTGGTTCAGCTGCTCCAGCAGGCCCGGCGGCATCTCGTCCTCGCGGATACCCAGCATGTCGCACATGACCAGTGTCGGCAGCTGGTAGGCGAAGTCATGGATGAACTCCATGCCGCGGTCATCGATCACCCGGTCCAGGAGCCGGTGCGTGATCGCCTCGACGTCCGGGCGCATCGCGCGTACCCGTCGCGCCGTCAGCGCCTGGGTCACCAGGCCGCGGATGCGCGTATGCTGCGGCGGATCCTGGTAGACGAAGACCTCGGACAGCCAGCGGTAGCCGGGCTGGGCCAGGACATCGAAGTCCGGCCCGTAGTGAAGCTGGATGTTGCGGACGAAGTCCCCCTGGCCGAAGTTGCGCTTGTCGATGATCACGCCGCGCACGTCCTCGTGGCGGGTGACGACCCAGAAGCCGCCATCCGTGAAGGCCACGGGCTCCTCGGCGCGCAGGGCGGCAAAGGCCGGGTAGGGGTCGGCGAGGAGTGCCGGATCCGTGGCGTCGAAGGTCACCGGGGTGCTCTGGCTGCTGTCGCGCAGCCCGGCGGTGCTCAGGGCTTCAGTCATGCTGTAGCTCCCTCCTGGCAGGTTGGCTCATAGCGGGGTCGGTAGCCGTCTCCGGCCCGGTCGACCCAGGCGTAGTGACAGCCGCCGAAGTGGGCCGGGACCAGGCGCGCGCCGCTGGCCGCGGCCTCCTCGAGGACGCGCCGGCGGGAGGCGCGGGCGGTGGCCGGGTCCTCGCAGTACACCGAGTTCCACTCCGGGCAGAACACCTGCGCCGGGTGGTGCAGGATGTCGCCCACGAACAGTGCACGGTCGCCGCCATCCTCTACGTCCAGGACCAGGTGCCCCGGGGTGTGGCCCGGGAACAGGCGCAGGGTCAGCCCCGCGGCAATGCGGAAGCCGTCCTCCACCAGCGTCCCGTGGCCGCTGTCGAGCACGGGTTGCACGCTGTCCTCGAAAACATTGGTGTTCACCGACCGGCCCGCCGGCCCGGGCCGCGGGCCGGGGCCCGCCGGGTCCCAGTACTCGCGGTCGATGGCGGAGAACAGGTACCGGGCCCGCGGGAAGGTGGGGGTCCAGGTCCCTGCGTCGCGGCGCGTGTTCCAGCCCACGTGGTCGATATGCAGGTGGGTGTTCACCACCACGTCGATGTCTCCCGGCGCAAAGCCCGCGCGGGCCAGGTTGTCGAGGTAGGGGGTGTCGAGATCGCCGAAGACCGGGATGCCGGGCCGCGCCTTGCCGTTGCCGGCGCCCGTGTCCACCAGGACCGTGAGGTCGTCGGCCTCCAGGATCCAGGACTGCAGGAAGGCGTAGAGGCGGTCGTTATCGCGCTGGTACGTGGCCGCCGGGAGCTCGTCCCTGAAGGCGGCGAAACGCTCGGGGTCGAAGCCGGCGAAGAGGTCCGAGGGCGCGGCGAAGGGGCCCTGCCACTCCTCCACGTGGTGAACCGCGAAGCGGCCGACGGAAAAGCTGTGCATCTGCGAGTGCTGCCTTTGTTCTGTTCTGGTTATGTTCTGGAACAGGACACTAACACACGGTGAGACAAAGCTACCAGTGGGTAGCTAATTTATACGAGCGGTAGCTCCCTAGTGCAGGGCGCGGCTCGGGCCGCTGCGGGCCTTGCTGCTTTCCGGGAACAGGTAGTCGAGGTCCAGGCATTCGGCGGCGAGCTGGCGCGTGCCTTCCATGGTCAGCGACAGGAAGTTCGCGCACTGCGCGCCGGTCAGCCCCGCGCCCGTGGGCAGCACGCCGGCAATGACAAGCTGCGGCGTGGCGTCGTCGACGATGTCGAGAAACAGTTTGAGCGTCGGGTAGTCCAGGCTGAGGCGGGCGAGGTCCGCGGTCAGGGCCAGCACCGCCATGGGCCTGATCTCCAGCTCCGTGGTGAACAGCAGCCCGTAGTGCTCCAGGAACAGGCGGCTGTCGACGACCCCGTCCAGGTTCTGGAGGGCGACGATGTGGAGGGCCTCGCATTCGCCGCAGTGCTCGAAGGCGACGTGGCAGTCGCGCAGCCACTGCTCGAGGCCGGCGCGGTCAGGCTTGGTCGGTGTGCTCATGGTATCCGGCAGGTACGCTTGCAGAGCGGCGATCATAGCCCAGTGGCCCCCCGGGTGCGACCCGGCGCGGGGTGGGATACCAGCAGGATCAAAAACATACCTGAGGTTCAAAAAAATGCTTGAGCGCGTCGCCCCGCTGCTGCATCCTTGTTGGCCGCCAGTCCTGCCCGTCCGCAAGTGGAGCTGACCTGATGACTGATCTCGACGCCTTCCGCCTCGAAACCCGCGAGTGGCTGGAGGCCAACTGCCCTCCCGCCATGCGCGAGCCGGTGCGCAGCTTCGAGGACTATTACATGGGCGGGCGCAACCCGGAAATTGTGCACCCGGACCAGAAGCTCTGGTGTGACCGGATGGCCGAGCGCGGCTGGACCGTGCCCCACTGGCCCAGGGAGTATGGCGGTGGCGGGCTTGCGGGCGGCGAACTCAAGGTGCTGAAGGAGGAGATGGCGCGCATCAATGCCCGCCGGCCCCTGGACAGCTTCGGCATTTCCATGCTCGGCCCGGCCCTGCTGAAGTTCGGCAGCGAGGCGCAGAAGCGGGAGCACCTGCCCCCGATCTGCCGCGGCGAGATCCGCTGGTGCCAGGGTTACTCCGAGCCGAACGCCGGGTCGGACCTCGCCAGCCTGCAGACGCGCGCCGAGGACAGGGGCGACCACTACCTGATCAACGGCCAGAAAGTGTGGACCTCCTATGCCGACAAGGCCGACTGGATCTTCTGCCTCGTGCGCACGGACAACAGTGGGCCGAAGCACGAGGGCATCAGCTTCATGCTCTTCGACATGGACCAGCCGGGCGTCACGACGCGCCCCATCCGCCTGATCAGCGGCGCTTCGCCCTTCTGCGAGACCTTTTTCGACAATGCCCGCGCCGAGAAGCGCAACCTCGTCGGGGAGGCCGGCAAGGGCTGGGCCATCGCCAAGTACCTGCTGACCCACGAGCGCGAGATGATCTCGGGCTTCGGCACAGCCACCGGGCGGCCCCTGGGCGAGCAGGCCATGGACTTCATCGGCGCCGACAGCGAGGGACGCCTCGCGAGCAGCAGCCTGCGCCAGGCCATCGCCCGCTACCAGCTCGACGCGCGCTGCTTTGCGCGCACCATGGCCCGGGTCGGCGATGAGGTGAAGGCCGGCCAGGGCCTGGGGGCGGCCTCGTCGATCTTCAAGTACTACGGCACGGAACTGAACAAGCGCCGCAATGAACTCAACCTCGCCGTCGGCGGCGAGCCGGCGCTCGGCTGGGACGGCGAGGCCTACCACGGCGGCCAGACGGCCCGCGCCTGGCTGCGTTCCAAGGGCAACTCCATCGAGGGCGGTACCAGCGAGGTACAGCTGAACATCGTGGCCAAGCGCGTGCTCGGCCTACCCGACGCCTGAGCAGGAGACGCGCACCATGACCCTCGTACTGAACGAAGAACAGCTCATGCTCCGGGATGCCGCCGCCGGTTTCCTCGCTGACCGGGCGTCCGTGGCCCAGCTGCGCGCCCTGCGCGACCGCGGGGACGAGACCGGCTACGACCCGGCCACCTGGCGCGAGATGGTCGAGATGGGCTGGGCCGGCATCGCCATCGACGAGGCCTACGGTGGCCTGGGCTACGGCTACACGGGCCTCGGCGTCGTCCTCGAGCAGGCCGGCCGCCACCTGAGTGCCTCGCCGCTGGAGTCGACGGTGCTGGTGGGCGCCACGGTCCTCGGCCAGCTCGCGAGCCAGGGGCAGAAAGAAGCGTGGCTGCCGGCGGTCGCCGCCGGTGAGCGCATCGTGACCCTGGCGCTGCAGGAGCGCCGGCACCACGCGCCGCTCGAGACCGCCATGAAGGCCACGCGCGTCGACGATCACTACCTGCTCGACGGCAGCAAGTGCCTCGTGCTCGACGCTCACGTGGCCGACGCCTTCATCGTGATCGCCCGCACCGGCGGCCATCATTCCGACCACCACGGGCTTGCCGCCTTCCTGGTCGAGGCCGGCAGCGAAGGCGTTCACGTGGAGCGGCGCAGCTTCGTCGATTCGCGCAACATGGGCGTCGTGGTGTTCCGTGACGTGCGCGTCCCCGGGAGCCATTGCCTGGGCGCGCCCGGAGAGGCATGGCCGGGGCTCGAGCGTGCCCTGGATATCATCAACATCGGCCTGTCCGCAATGCTGCTCGGTGTGGCCACCGAGGCCTTTGAGCGGACCGTGGCGTACCTGCAGGAGCGCAAGCAGTTCGGCCGGGTCATCGGCAGCTTCCAGGGCCTGCAGCACCGCGCCGCGATACTCTTCGCCGAGCTCGAGCTCGCCCGCTCCATCGTCCTTGATGGCCTGCGCGCCATCGACGCCGGCGAGGACCTGGGCCTTTGCGCCAGCGCCGCGAAGGCCAAGCTCTGCGAGGTGGCGGAGCTGGCGACGAACGAGGGGATCCAGCTGCACGGCGGTATCGGCATGACCGACGAGCATGAAATCGGCTTTTTCATCAAGCGCGCCCGCGTGCTGCAGCACCTGTTCGGCGACAGCCACTACCACCTGGACCGCTTTGCCGCGCTGAGCGGCTTCTAAGCGCGGGCCCGAATGACCGGCCCGCCAGTGACGGGCCCCGATACAAGGAGACCACCATGGACCTCGGGATCACGGAACGGCTTGCCCCCCTGCTCGAGCAGGTCAAGGCCTTCATCGCGGAGGAGATTGCCCCCCTCGAGGGCGAGTACCTCGCGGAAATCGCCAGCGGCGACCGCTGGCAGTTCACCGCGCGGCAGACGGAGATCATGGAGGGCCTGAAGGCGAAGGCCCGGGCGCAGGGCCTGTGGAACTTCTTCCTCACCGAGGGCGAGCACAGCTCCGGTCTCAGCACCGTGGAGTACGCCTACCTCGCCGAGGAGATGGGCAAGTCGCACATCGCCTCGGAAGTCTTCAACTGCGCCGCGCCCGATACAGGCAACATGGAGGTGCTGGCGAAGTACGGCAGCGAGGCGCAGCAGAAACAGTGGCTCGAGCCGCTCATGGCCGGCGAGATCCGCTCCGCCTATGCCATGACCGAGCCGGGCGTCGCCTCCTCCGATGCCACCAACATCTGTACCCGCGCCGAGCTCCACGGTGACGAGTGGGTCATCAACGGCGAGAAGCACTGGATCTCCGGCGCCGGCGACCCGCGTTGCAAGATCATGATCGTCATGGTCAAGACCGACCCCGACGCGCCGAAGCACCAGCAGCAGTCGCAGATCCTGGTGCCCCTGGCCACGCCCGGGGTGGAGACCCTGCGGCCCATGGAAGTGTTCTCCATGGACGACGCGCCCCACGGCCATATGCACCTGCGCCTCGACAATGTGCGGGTGCCGAAGGACAACATCATTCTCGGCCCCGGCCGGGGCTTCGAGATCTCCCAGGGCCGCCTCGGCCCGGGACGCATTCACCACTGCATGCGCGCCCTGGGCGCTGCCGAGAAGGCACTGCAGCTCATGTGCGAGCGCGCGACGACCCGCGTCGCCTTCGGCAAGCCGCTGGCGCGCCTCGGCGGCAACGTGGATGTCATCGCCAACGCGCGCATGGACATCGAGCAGGCGCGCCTGCTCACGCTGAAGGCCGCGTGGATGATGGACCACCGCGACCCGAAGGAGGCGCGGATCTGGATCTCCATGATCAAGACGGCCGTGCCCAACGTGACCCTGAAGGTCATCGACGAGGCGATCCAGATGTTCGGCGGCCTCGGTGTGTCCCAGGATACGCCGCTGGCGACCATGTACATGGGGCAGCGCACGCTGCGCCTTGCGGACGGGCCGGACGCGGTGCACCGCATGGTGGTCGGCCGGCACGAACTGAAGAAATACGTCACCCAGGACGACGTCAACGCCACCTTCCGCGACGGCTGAGCCACGCCGTCCCGGGCCCCCCAACACAAGGAGCGATGCCATGGCTGTAAAGCTAGTACCGAAAGACGAGATGCTTGCCCAGGTGGGCACGACCTTTCCGCCCGGGGAGTGGGTGACCCTCGACCAGGCGCGGATCGACAGCTTTGCCGACTGCACCGAGGACCACCAGTTCATCCACATCGACGAAGAGAAGGCGGCGCAGACGCCCTTCGGCGGCACGATCGCCCACGGGTTTCTCACCCTGTCCATGCTGGTGAAAATGTGCGAGGGGCAGGGTGTCTACCCCGAGGGTATGGTCATGGGCATCAACTACGGCTTCGACAAGGTGCGCTTCCTGGCCCCGGTGCGGGCCGGCAAGCGTGTGCGCGTGCACACGGAGATCACGGATGTCACGCAGAAGGATGACAACCGCTTCCTCATCAAGCAGGCGGTGAGCGTCGAGATCGAGGGCGAGGAGACGCCGGCGCTGGTCGCCGAATGGCTTTCCATGGTGGTGTGCGGTTAGCGCACGGCCGGCAACGAGACAAGGAGCAGATGCAATGACGATTCGCTATGACGGCAAGGTAGCCATCGTGACCGGTGCCGGTCACGGGCTCGGGCGCAGCCACGCCCTGGCGCTGGCAGCGCGCGGCGCGAAGGTCGTGGTCAACGACCTGGGCGGCGCCAAGGACGGCACCGGCGGCTCCAGCGAGGCGGCGAAGGCGGTGGTCGCCCAGATCGAGGCGGCGGGCGGCGAAGCCATCGCCAATGGCGCCAACGTCGCGAAGTTTGACGAGGTCGAGGCCATGGTGCAGCAGGCGATGGATGCCTGGGGCCGCGTCGACATCCTGGTCAACAACGCCGGGATCCTCCGCGACAAGAGCTTCGGCAAGGGCAGCATGGAGGACTTCCGCATGGTGCTCGACGTGCACCTGCTGGGCTCCGTGTACTGCACGAAGGCCTGCTGGGACATCATGAAGGAGCAGGAGTACGGCCGCATCGTCGTGACCACGTCCTCCTCGGGCCTCTACGGCAACTTCGGCCAGACCAACTACGGCTCGGCGAAGATGGGCGTGATCGGCATGATGAACACGCTGGCGCAGGAGGGGGCCAAGTACAACATCCGCATCAACGCGCTGGCGCCGACGGCGGGCACGCGCATGACCGAGGGGCTCATCCCCGAGAAGGCCTTCGAGCTTCTGACCCCGGAAACGGTGACCCCGGCCGTGCTCTACCTCGTGAGCGAGGAGGGCCCGACGCGGACGATCCTCGCCGCCGGCGCCGGCAGCTACGCCGTGGCCAAGATCGTCGAGACCGAGGGGCGCTGGCTGCCGCCCGAGGAGCAGACCCCGGAGGGCATCGCCGCGCACTGGGACGAGATCACGGCGACGGCCGGTGAGCGCGCCCTCAATGCGGGTTTCGAGCAGACCGCGAAGATGCTCACCAAGGCCGCCGAGGGCCTCGGCATCAAACTGGACTAGCGCGGGCGCGACCCGCAGGGAGAGCAGCATGAGAGACGCGGTCATCGTCAGCACCGCCCGCACCCCGATCGGCAAGGCCTACAGGGGGGGGTTCAACAACCTCGCTGGCGCCACCCTCGGCGCCGCCGCCGTCACCGAGGCCGTGCGCCGCGCCGGGGTCGACCCGGCGGCGGTGGATGACGTGATCATGGGCGCCGCCCTGCAGCAGGGCGCCACCGGCCAGAACATCGCCCGGCAGATCGCCCTGCGCGCCGGACTGCCGGTCACGGTGTCCGGCATGACCATCGACCGGCAGTGCTCCTCGGGCCTCATGGCTGTGGCTACCGCCGCGAAGCAGATCCAGCACGACGGCATGAACTGCGTGGTCGGCGGCGGCCTCGAGTCCATTTCCCTGGTGCAGAACGAGCACATGAACGTGCACCGCATGGTCGATGAAGAGCTGGTGGCCATGCACCCGGACATCCACATGCCGATGCTGCAGACCGCCGAGGTGGTGGCGAAGCGCTACGGGATCAGCCGCGAGGCGATGGACGAGTACGGCCTGCAGTCACAGCAGCGCACCGCGGCGGCCTACGAGGCCGGCCGCTACGCCGACGAACTCGTGCCGGTGACCTGCCGGCGCATCACCTGGGATAAGGAAACCGGTGAGCAGTCCGAAGCGGAAGTCACCGTGAGTGCCGACGAGGGCATCCGGGCGACCACCGCCGAGGGCCTCGCCGGCCTGAAGACGGTGATCGAGGGCGGCACCATCACCGCCGGCAACGCCTCGCAGCTGTCCGACGGCGCCTCGGCGCAGGTGCTCATGGAGGCGAAGCTCGCCGAGCAGCAGGGCCTCGAGCCGCTGGGTCTCTACCGCGGCATCGCGGTGGCTGGCTGCGAACCGGACGAGATGGGCATCGGCCCGGTCTTCGCCGTGCCGAAGCTGCTCAAGCAGCACGGCCTGTCGGTGGACGACATCGGCCTCTGGGAGTTGAACGAGGCCTTTGCCGTGCAGGTGCTCTACTGCCGCGACCAGCTCGGTATCGACAACGACAGGCTGAACGTGGACGGCGGCGCCATCGCCATCGGTCATCCCTACGGCATGAGCGGCTCGCGCATGGTCGGCCACGCGCTCCTCGAGGGGCGCCGCCGCGGCGTCAAGTACGTGGTGATCACCATGTGCGTCGGCGGCGGCATGGGAGCCGCCGGCCTCTTCGAGGTACTCTAGCGCTTCAGGCCGCCGCGGCAGCACCGCGGCGGGCATGACAACCAGGCAGGAGAAGATAATGCAGGCACTGGTATGCCGGGAGCACGGCCTCCCGGAAAAACTCGACCTGGTGGACGACTGGCCCGAGCCCGAGGTCGGCGACCACGACGTACTCATCGGCGTGAAGGCCGCCGGCCTCAACTTCCCCGACGTGCTGATCATCCAGGGCAAGTACCAGTTCCAGCCGGACCTGCCCTTCGTGCCCGGCGGCGAATGCGCCGGCGAGGTGCTGGCCGTGGGCGACAAGGTCGCGCGCTTCAAGCCCGGTGACCGGGTCCTCACGATGACCGGTCACGGCGCCTTCTGCGCCCAGGTGGCGGCGAACGAGAACGCCGTCTTCCCGGTGCCCGAAGGCCTGGATTTCAACCAGGCCGCCGGGGTCGCCATGACCTACCTGACCTCCTACCACGCCCTCAAGCAGCGCGCTCAGTTGAAGAAGGGCGAGACCCTGCTCGTGCTCGGTGCCGCCGGCGGCGTCGGCAGCACCGCGGTGGAGCTGGGTAAGCAGATGGGCGCGACAGTCATCGCCGCCGCGAGCTCCGACGAGAAGCTCGCCTTCTGCCGGGAGCTCGGTGCCGACGAAACCATCAACTACAGCGAGACCGACCTGAAGAGCGCCGTCAAGGAGCTCACCGGCGGGCGTGGTGTCGACGTGGTCTACGACCCCGTCGGCGGCGACTATGCCGAGCCGGCGCTGCGGGGCATGGCGTGGAACGGCCGCTACCTGGTCATCGGCTTCGCCAGCGGGCCGATCCCGTCCATTCCGCTGAATCTCGCGCTGCTCAAGGGCTGCGCCATCGTCGGCGTGTTCTGGGGCCGCTTCCTCGGCGAGGAGCCGGAGCTCGCCCGGCAGAACACCGAGGAGGTCTGGGCGCTGTTTGCCCGCGGCGAGCTCAAGGCTGCCGTGACCGACGTCTTCCCCCTCGCGGACTTTCGCGAGGCCTACGCCTGCATGATGGAGCGCCGGGCGCGCGGCAAGGTCATCCTCACCCTGGGCGACTGACCGTGGACGCCTTCACCTTCAATACGGTGCCGCGGGTGGTGTTCGCGCCGGGCGCGGCCCGGGAACTGGCGGCCCACTGTCGCAGCCTGGGCATCGCCCGCCCGCTGCTGGTGACGGATCCGGGCCTGGTCGAGCTCGGCCTCGTCGCCCCCGTCGAGGCGGCGCTCGGTGCCGACGGCCTCCCGGTGACGCGCTTCGCGGAGGTCCGCGAAGACCCGCCGGAGTCCGTGGTGCTCGCCTGCGTCGAGCAGGGCCGGGCCGCCGGCGTCGACGGGGTGGTCGCCGTCGGCGGCGGCAGCTCCATGGACACGGCGAAGGTCGTCGCCGTGCTCCTCGGCGGCGAACAGCCGCTGCCCGAACTCTACGGCGTGGACCAGGTCTGCGGCGGCCGCCTGCCGCTGCTGCTCGTGCCGACAACGGCCGGTACCGGCTCCGAGGCGACGCCGGTGGCGGTGATCACCACCGGCGAGACCACCAAGGCCGGCGTGTCGTCGCCGGTGCTGCTGCCGGACATCGCGGTCCTCGACCCGGAGCTCACCCTCGGCCTGCCGCCGCGGGTGACTGCCATGACCGGCATCGATGCGATGGTGCACGCCATCGAGGCCTACACTTCCCGGCACAAAAAGAACCCGGTCTCGGACAACCTCGCCCGCAGTGCGCTGGCACTGCTCGCCGGCCACCTGCGCAAGGCGGTGCAGGACGGCGGCAACCTGGAGGCCCGCTCGGCGATGCTCCTCGGTGCCTTCCAGGCCGGCCAGGCCTTCGCCAACGCCCCCGTGGCCGCGGTGCACGCGCTGGCCTATCCCCTGGGCGGCCATTACCACATCCCCCACGGGCTCAGTAACTCCCTGGTCCTGCCCAGCGTGCTCGCGTTCAACGCGCGGGCCGCGGCCCCCCTGTACGCGGAGCTGGCACCGCTGGTCCTCGGCGGCTCGGTGGAAGGCACTGCCGTCGAGGCCACCGAGGCACTCGTGGCTGCCCTGCGCGCGCTGATCGCGGACGTGGGTCTGCCGGCGACCCTGGCGGAGGCGGGCGTACCGGCGATGGATCTGCCCCTGCTCGCCGACGACGCGATGCAGCAACAGCGCCTGCTGGTGAACAATCCGCGGGAGGTGGCGCGGGAGGATGCCCTGGCGATCTACCGCGCCGCCCACGGGGCCGCGGCGTGAGCGACCGGGAGCAGCCCCGGCGCGGGGACTACCGGGTGTTCTACCCGGTGAGCACCCGCTGGGCGGACAACGACATCTACGGCCACGTCAACAACGTCGTCTACTACGCCTGGTTCGACAGCGCCGTGAACCGCTACCTCATCGAGGAGGGCGGGCTCGACATCGCCGGTGGCGAGATCGTCGGCTTCGTGGTCAGCTCCGGCTGCGAGTACCTCGCGCCCGTGACCTACCCGGAGTCCATCGAGGTCGGCATCCGGGTCGACCGGCTGGGCAACAGTTCCGTCCGCTACGGGGTCGCGATCTTCCGTGCCGGTGAGGATGGGGCCTGCGCGCACGGCCATTTTGTCCACGTCTTTGTCGAGCGGGCAACGAACCGCGCCGCCGCCATGCCCGGCGAGCTGCGCGACGCCCTCGAGCGTCTCACCGCCGGCTGACTTCAGCGGTCCGCCAGGACCAGCACTACCAGGCTCAGGAAAAATACCGCCGCGCTGAACAACGGGGCCAGCGCGGGTGCGACCTGGTACAGCGCCCCGCCGATGATCGGCCCGCTGACGAAGCCGATCGCCGGGCAGGCCCCCACCAGCCCCGCCGCGCCGCCCTGTTCCTCCGGCCCCACGGCGATGGACGCGCCGGCGGTCACCGCGGGCATGGTCAGCCCGAGGCCGGCGCCGAGGCAGCCCATCCCCGCTCCGATGAGCAGAAAGCCGTCGGCGGAGCCGATACAGCCGGCGCCGGCGAGCGTGGCCAGGAGGCCGAGGCGCATGAAGGTGCCCGGCGCCAGCTGCAGGTGCTGCATGACCGTGACCTGGATGACGAAGGCAAAGATCGCCGAGATCATCATGGCGGCGCCGGTGTACTGGGCGGTGCCGATGCTGTCGAGGCCCAGCGCGTCCTGGAGGAGGAAGCCGAGCGTCTGCTGGATCGCCGAGAAGCCCGTGAACAGGGCGACCGCCGTAAAGATGTACAGGCGCACCCGCGGGTCCGTGAAGCGCAGCCGGGCGCGGCGGTGGCTGTGACGCTCGTCCGCGGGGATCTTCGGCAGCAGGCGCCAGACCACCAGTGCCGCCGCGGCGGTCAGGGCCCCGGCGAAATACAGTGGCGCCAGCAGCCCGAGGGCCGCGAACGCCCCGCCCATGGCCGGCCCCAGGATCATGCCGATACTGTTCGCCGTGCCGAGGCGCGCCATGGCCCGGGTGCGCGCCGCGGGTGTCGTGTGGTCGGCCGCATAGGCGGTGCAGGCCGGCGTGGTGGCGGACATGATCATGGACTGGCCGCAGCGTGCGACCAGGGCGACCGCGTACAGCGCCACGCCGCCGAGGAGGCCGGCGAGTCCCGCCCAGAACACGGAGGTGAACAGCACCGTGCCGATCGTATAGCCGACCAGGCCGGTGATGATCACGGGCTTGCGCCCGGTGCGATCGGAGAAGCGCCCCCAGCGCGGCGAGCCGAGAGCGAAAACCAGCGCTGATACGGCGATGATGGAGGTGATCTGCAGTTCCGACAGGTTCACCTCCCGGCCCAGCGGTGCCAGGACGGCAAAGACCAGGGACTGGCCGATCGCCGTGGCGACCAGCGCGAACAGCAGGATGGCGAGATCGCGACCGCCCAGCACGGGCGGCGGCGCCTCAGCGTCCGCCGGCACGATGCAGTCCGAGCAGGCGCGGGTAGCGCACCGGGAAGAGCGTGGCGATGAGGGCCGCGATGCGCGCGTCGCGGCCGAGGAGCAGCCGCGGCCGGCCGCGCTCGGCCGCGCGCAGGATCTGCGCCGCGGCAGCGTCCGGCGCCGTGCGGGCGAAGGGGCGGAAGGCCTCCGCCCGGGCCTCCGGCGTGTCGGCCGGGTCGGCGCTGCGCGCGTTGCGGGCGATGTGCGTGTCGACGCCGCCCGGGTGCACGCAGCAGACCTCGATGGGGCTGCCGGCGATAGCCAGCTCCTGGCGCAGCGCCTCGCTGTAGCCGCGGACGGCGAACTTGGCCGCGTTGTAGGCTGATTGCGTGGGCACGCCGATGAGCCCGAAGAGCGAGGACAGGTTCACGAGGTGGCTGCGCGGCGCGCGCTCGAGCAGCGGCAGGAAGGCCTGGGTACCGTGCACCACCCCGAAGAAGTTGATATCCATGAGCCAGCGCAGGTCTTCGATGGCACCATCGGCGGCGCCGGCGACGAGCCCCACGCCCGCGTTGTTTACCAGCAGCTCCAGCCTGTCTGTGGCTGCCGCCACCGCGTCGCGCCAGGCGGACACGCCCTCCCGGTCGCCGACGTCGACCTGCGTCGTGGCGCAGGGGAGTTCGCTCCTCGGCAGGGCAGCGGCGGTTTCCGCCAGGGCGTCGCCGTCGATATCGCACAGCCACAGCGCGCAGCCCTGCGCGTTCAGGGCCTGTGCCAGGGCGCGGCCGATGCCGGAGCCGGCCCCGGTGACCGCGGCACGCTTGCCGTCAAAGTAGCTCATGGCGATTCCTTGCAGGGGCGCTTGGCTGCGGGAGAGCGCTGCATGATAGGCCATGCGCCCCCGTCCTTGTAGGGCATCGCACCGGCGTCCGTCGTGTCGTCCCCGGCGCCCGGTGAGGCTGTTTCTGGACACCCGCCGGGGCATCCCCTACAATCCGCGGGCTAAGCGTCCGGCCCTCGCCGGCGCGCATTCATCACAAGCCGTGCCATCGCCGCGCTGCGTCGGAGCACGTCACGGGAAGCGAGATGCAGGCCAACTCATCTCGCTTTTTTGCGGCCGCTCGACGGGTGCCGAGGCCCCACTGAGCGGAGGTTTCCTTGTCCAGCCCTGCCCTTCTCGCCCTCGCCGACGGGTCCCTGTTCCGCGGCAGCGCCATCGGCGCCGAGGGTAGCGCCGTCGGCGAGGTGGTGTTCAACACTGCTATGACCGGCTACCAGGAAATCCTCACCGACCCGTCCTACGCGAAGCAGCTGGTCACCCTGACCTACCCCCACATCGGCAATACCGGGAGCAACCCGGAGGACGAGGAGTCGCGCGCCGTCTGGGCTGCCGGCCTGGTCATCCGCGACCTCCCGCTCGTCGCCAGCAGCTTTCGCAGCACCCGGCCCCTCGACCAGTACCTGCGCGACCAGGGGGTCGTCGCCATCGCCGGCATCGACACCCGTCGCCTCACCCGCCACCTGCGCGAGCAGGGCGCCCAGGCGGGCTGCATCGTGACCGGCGAGGCCGCCGCGGACGACGCGGCCGCCGTGGCCGCGGCCCGGGCCTTCCCCGGCCTCGCCGGCGCCGACCTCGCCCGCGAGGTGACCGTGGATACCCCCTACCGCTGGACCGAGGGCAGCTGGCAGCTCGGCAGCGGCTTCGGCCAGTTCCGGGAAAGCGACCAGCGCTTCCACGTCGTCGCCTACGATTACGGCGTCAAGCGCAACATCCTGCGCATGCTCGCCGACCGCGGCTGCCGGCTGACCGTGGTACCGGCCGAGACCCCGGCGGCGGAAGTGCTGGCCCTGGAGCCGGACGGTATCTTCCTCTCCAACGGGCCCGGCGACCCGGAGCCCTGTGACTACGCCATCGCCGCCATCCGCGAGTTGCTGGAGACGGAGATCCCGGTATTCGGTATCTGCCTCGGCCACCAGCTGCTGGCGCTGGCGAGCGGCGCGCGCACGGTGAAGATGAAGTTCGGTCACCACGGCGCCAACCACCCGGTGCAGGACGTCGAAGCCGGCACGGTGCTGATCACCAGCCAGAACCACGGCTTCGCGGTCGACGACGCGTCGCTGCCCGACTGCCTTCGGGTAACGCACCGCTCACTCTTCGACGGCTCGCTGCAGGGCATCCACCGCACCGACAAGCCGGCCTTCAGCTTCCAGGGACACCCGGAGGCCAGCCCGGGTCCGCACGATGCGGCGCCGCTCTTCGACCATTTCATCGAACTCATGGCCGCGCGCGGCGCGGGGATCTGACGCCATGCCGAAACGTACGGACATTCACAGCATTCTGATTCTCGGTGCCGGCCCCATCGTCATCGGCCAGGCCTGCGAGTTTGACTACTCCGGCGCGCAGGCCTGCAAGGCGCTGCGCGAGGAGGGATTCCGGGTCATCCTGGTGAACTCGAACCCGGCCACGATTATGACCGATCCGGCCATGGCCGACGCCACCTACATCGAGCCCATCGAGTGGCAGACCGTGGCCCGCATCATCGAGGCCGAGAAGCCCGACGCGCTGCTGCCCACCATGGGCGGCCAGACCGCCCTCAACTGCGCCCTGGACCTGGCCCGGGAGGGCGTGCTCGAGGCCCACGGGGTCGAGATGATCGGCGCCACCAAGGAAGCCATCGACAAGGCCGAGGACCGGGAGCTGTTCGACCAGGCCATGCGCCGCATCGGCCTCGAGACCCCTCGCGCCCAGACTGCGCACAGCCTCGAGCAGGCCTACGCCGTGCTCGAGGACATCGGCTTTCCCTGCATCATCCGCCCGTCCTTCACCATGGGCGGCTCCGGCGGCGGCATCGCTTACAACCGCGATGAGTTCGAGGAGATCTGCAACCGCGGCCTGGACCTTTCGCCGACCAACGAGCTGCTCATCGACGAGTCGCTCATCGGCTGGAAAGAGTTCGAGATGGAGGTGGTCCGCGACAGGAAGGACAACTGCATCATCGTCTGCTCCATCGAGAACTTCGATGCGATGGGCGTGCATACCGGCGACTCGATTACCGTGGCACCGGCGCAGACGCTTACCGACAGGGAATACCAGCTCATGCGCAACGCCTCCCTGGCGGTGCTGCGCGAGATCGGCGTGGAGACGGGGGGCTCGAACGTGCAGTTCGGTCTCGACCCGAAGACGGGCCGGATGGTGGTGATCGAGATGAATCCGCGGGTCTCCCGCTCCTCGGCCCTGGCCTCGAAGGCCACCGGCTTTCCCATCGCCAAGGTGGCCGCCAAGCTGGCCGTGGGCTATACGCTCGACGAACTGCAGAACGAGATCACCGGCGGCGCCACGCCGGCGTCCTTCGAGCCGTCCATCGATTACGTGGTCACCAAGATCCCCCGCTTCGCCTTCGAGAAGTTCAACGCCGCGGACCCGCGCCTCACCACGCAGATGAAGTCCGTGGGCGAGGTCATGGCCATGGGGCGGACCTTCCAGGAATCGGTGCAGAAGGCGCTCCGCGGCCTCGAGGTCGGGTCCGCGGGCTTCGAGCACCGCATCGACGTGGACAACCCGGACCTGCGCGATGAGCTGATCGGCGAACTCACCAACCCGGGCCCCGACCGGATCTGGTACCTCGCGGATGCCTTCCGCGCCGGCATGGACGTGGAAGAGGTCTACGGCTACTCGGGAGTCGACCCGTGGTTCCTCGTGCAGATCGAGGACATCGTCAGGACGGAGAACGGCCTGAAAACCGAGGCGCTCCGCGATCTCGACAGCGCACGGCTCTTCGAGCTGAAGCGCAAGGGCTTCTCCGACGCCCGCCTTGCGGTACTGCTCGGGGTCAGCGAGGCAGAGGTGCGCAACCACCGGCAGGAGCAGGGCGTGCGCCCGGTCTACAAGCGCGTGGATACCTGCGCCGCCGAGTTCGCCACGGCCACGGCGTACCTCTATTCCACCTACGAGGAAGAGTGCGAGGCGGCGCCCTCGGAGCGGCCGAAGATCCTCGTCCTCGGGGGCGGTCCCAACCGTATCGGCCAGGGTATCGAGTTCGACTACTGCTGCGTCCACGCTGTGCTCGCCATGCGCGAGGACGGCTACGAGACCATCATGGTCAACTGCAACCCGGAGACCGTGTCCACGGACTATGACACCTCGGACCGGCTCTACTTCGAGCCGGTGACCCTCGAGGATGTCCTGGAGATCGTCGCGCTGGAGCGTCCGGTCGGCGTCATCGTGCAGTTCGGTGGCCAGACGCCGCTGAAGCTGGCCCGCGCCCTGGAGGCGGCGGGCGTACCGATCATCGGTACCACCCCGGACGCCATCGATCGCGCCGAGGACCGGGAGCGTTTCCAGCAGATGATCAGCAAGCTGGACCTGAAGCAGCCGGCGAATACCACCGTGCGCAGCATCGACGCGGCGGTCGCGGCCGCGGAGCGCATCGGTTATCCGCTGGTGGTGCGGCCCTCCTACGTGCTCGGCGGCCGGGCCATGGAGATCGTCTACCGCGAGGAGGACCTGCTGCGCTACATGAACGATGCGGTGTCCGTGTCTGACGACGCCCCGGTCCTGCTGGACAGTTTCCTCAGCGCGGCGATCGAGGTCGATATCGATGCGGTCTCGGACGGCGAGACCGTGGTCATCGGCGCGATCATGCAGCATATCGAGCAGGCGGGTGTTCACTCCGGTGACTCCGCCTGTTCGCTGCCGCCCTACAGCCTGCCGCCGGCGGTGCAGGATGTCATGCGCGAGCAGGTGCGACGCATGGCCCTCGAGCTCGGGGTCCGCGGCTTGATGAACGTTCAGCTGGCGTGGCAGGATGATGACGTTTACGTGATCGAGGTCAATCCGCGCGCATCGCGGACGGTGCCCTTCGTATCCAAGTGCATCGGTGTCTCCCTGGCCAAGGTGGCGGCGCGTTGCATGGCCGGCACATCCCTGGCGGACCAGGGGTTCACGGAGGAAATCGTGCCGCCTTTCTTCAGCGTGAAGGAGGCGGTGATGCCCTTCAACAAGTTTCCCGGCGTCGACCCCATCCTCGGCCCGGAGATGAAGTCCACCGGCGAGGTCATGGGTACCGGGGAAACCTTCGCCGGTGCCTTTGCCAAGGCGCAGCTCGCCGCCGGTGATCCGCCGCCGCGCGGGGGCACGCTGCTGGTGAGTGTCCGCGACGTCGACAAGCCCGGCGCCGTGGAAGTGGCGCGGCAGATGGCAGAGCTGGGCTTCGATCTCGTCGCCACCGGCGGCACGGCGAAGGCCCTCGAGGCCGCCGGACTGGCGGTGCGACGCGTGAACAAGGTCATGGAAGGCCGGCCGCACATCGTCGACATGATCAAGAATGACGAGGCGGATATCATCATCAACACCACCGAGGGGCGGCGGGCCATCGCCGACTCGGCGCCGATCCGGGCCAGCGCCGAGGCGCACCGGGTCTTCTACACGACGACGCTGGCAGCCGCCGAGGCGATCTGCCTGGCGCTGAAGCAGGGGAGTGACAAGGCCGTGCGGCGGCTGCAGGACCTCCACGGGAGCATGCACCGATGAACAAGGTACCGATGACCGTCCAGGGTGAGGCGGCGCTGCGCAGGGAGCTCGAGCAGCTCAAGAAAACCGAGCGGCCGCGCATCACGCAGGCCATCGCCGAGGCCCGGGAGCACGGGGACCTGAAGGAAAACGCCGAGTATCACGCGGCGCGCGAGCAGCAGAGCTTCGTCGAGGGCCGGATCATGGAGATCGAGGGCAAGCTGTCCCATGCCCAGGTCATCGACGTGACCCAGCTGCCGAGAACCGGGAAAGTGCTCTTTGGCACCACCGTCGACCTGATCAACACCGAGACTGACGAGACGGTCACCTACCGCATCGTCGGCGATGACGAGGCCGACGTGAAGCAGAACCTCATTTCCGTCAGCTCACCGATCGCCCGCGCCCTCATCGGCAAGGAGGAGGGCGAGGTTGTCGTGGTGAAGGCCCCGGGCGGGGATATCGAGTACGAGATCGACGAGGTCCGGCACGTCTGAGGTCCGCCCCGGGCCGGCGCGCCGGCTGCCTGCGCGGGTGCCTCAGAGCATCCGCTGCAGGTTGGAAAGGCGCGGGTCGGCGTCGGGGTTCTTCCGGAGCAGCAGCAGGATATTGCCGATGGATTGCACGAGCAGTGCGCCGCTGGCCTCGCAGAGCGCCTCGGCGACGGCAGCGCGGCTGTCCCGATCGCCCGCCGCCACCTTGACCTTCACCAGCTCGTGGTCGGTCAGGGCCCGGTCCAGCTCCGCCAGTACCCCGTCGCTGACGCCATTGCCCGCCACGGTGACCACGGGCTTCAGCTTGTGCCCGAGGGCGCGCCACTGGCGCAGCTGCTGCTTGCTGGGTTCGATGGTGGCCATGGCGGGTGATCTCTGCAGTGCGGGCGGCGAAGTCTACCTGAGCCCGGGGGCAGACGGAAACGGCGGCCCGTCGCCCCGGTACCGGAGCCGCTAGCCGTGGCGAAGAAGCGCTCATCGAGCAAGGCCTGGCTTCGCGAGCATCGCGAAGACCCCTACGTACAGCGCGCCCGGCGGGAGGGTTATCGCTCCCGGGCCTGCTTCAAGCTGCTCGAACTGCAGGAGCGGGACCGGCTGATCCGCCGGGGCATGACGGTGGTGGATCTCGGCAGCGCACCGGGCGGCTGGTCCCAGGTTGCCGCGGAACTCATCGGCGACAACGGGCGTGTGATCGCTTCCGATATCCTGCCGATGGACAGCCTCGCGGGTGTGACCTTTATTCAGGGGGACTTCACGGAAGACACGGTATTTGCTGCGATATGCGCTGAAATTGCGGGCAAGGGGGCGGATGTCGTGCTTTCTGACATGGCGTCCAACATGAGTGGCATGGCCGCCGTGGACCAGCCCCGGGCCATGCTGCTGGCGGAGCTGGCGCTCGACCTGGCGCTGCGCATGCTGCGCCCGGGGGGCGCCTTCGCCTGCAAGGTTTTCCAGGGCGAGGGCTTCGATGCGCTGCTCGCCGGTGCCCGCGCGGGCTTCGAGCGGGTGTACACGCGCAAACCCGCAGCGTCGCGCCCGCGCTCCCGGGAAGTCTATCTCGTCGCCACCGGGGCCATTGAAAACCGCGCCGGCGACCCGACATCCCTTGAGGAGAGACAGTAGACCCCGCCGGCCGTAGCAACTAGGGTTCGGGGACCGGCCCCGAAAAGCGCGAGCGGCGTCAGCTGGGGACGGGGCGTCCATACGCTATACTGGGACGGAGTATCACGCGGCACTGTCTGCCGCGCGGCGCCGACAGCGCCGGGAAAGCGAGGTATCAGCATTGAACGACATGGCAAAGAATCTGCTCCTGTGGCTTGTGATCGCGGCGGTGCTGCTGTCGATCTTCAACAATTTCAACATGCAGAGCCCTACGGAGCGCCTGGTCTACTCGGAGTTCATCGAGGAAATTCAGCAGGACCGGGTGGAGAAGGTCGTCATCGACGGCCTGACCATCACCGGTACGCGTTTCGACGGCTCGCGCTTCGAGACGACGCGGCCCATGGTCGAGGACCCGAAGCTCATCGATGATCTCCTGACCCACGATGTCGAGGTCGAGGGCCGCGAGCCGGAACAGCAGTCCGTCTGGACCCAGCTGCTGGTTGCGAGCTTCCCGATCCTGATCATCATCGCCGTGTTCATGTTCTTCATGCGCCAGATGCAGGGGGGCGCCGGCGGCCGCGGCGGGCCCATGAGCTTCGGCAAGAGCAAGGCGCGGCTGCTCGGCGAGGACCAGATCACCACCACCTTCGCCGACGTCGCCGGCTGTGACGAGGCAAAGGAAGATGTACAGGAACTGGTCGAGTTCCTGCGCGACCCGAGCAAGTTCCAGAAGCTCGGCGGCCGCATCCCCCGCGGTGTGCTCATGGTCGGTCAGCCCGGTACCGGCAAGACGCTGCTGGCCAAGGCGATCGCCGGCGAGGCCAAGGTGCCGTTCTTCTCCATCTCCGGTTCGGATTTTGTCGAGATGTTCGTCGGTGTCGGCGCCTCCCGGGTGCGCGACATGTTCGAACAGGCCAAGAAGCAGTCGCCCTGCATCATCTTCATCGACGAGATCGACGCGGTCGGCCGGCACCGCGGCGCGGGCCTCGGCGGCGGGCACGACGAACGGGAGCAGACCCTGAACCAGCTGCTCGTCGAGATGGACGGCTTCGAGGTGAACGACGGTGTCATCGTCATCGCCGCCACCAACCGTCCCGACGTGCTGGACCCCGCGCTGCTGCGCCCGGGCCGTTTCGACCGCCAGGTGGTGGTCGGGCTGCCGGACATCCGCGGTCGCGAGCAGATCCTCAAGGTGCACATGCGCAAGGTGCCGCTGTCCGAAGACGTCGATGCATCGCGCATTGCCCGCGGTTGCCCGGGTTTCTCCGGGGCCGATCTCGCCAACCTGGTCAACGAGGCGGCACTCTTTGCGGCCCGCGCCGGCGTGCGCACCGTAGGCATGACCCAGTTCGAGCTGGCCAAGGACAAGATCATGATGGGCGCCGAGCGCAAGTCCATGGTCATGTCCGAGCACGAGAAGCGGAACACGGCCTACCACGAGGCCGGCCACGCAATCGTCGGCCGGCTGGTGCCCGAGCACGACCCGGTGTACAAGGTCAGCATCATTCCCCGGGGCCGTGCCCTGGGCGTGACCATGTTCCTGCCGGAGGAGGACCGTTACAGTCACAGCCGGCGGCACATCATCAGCCAGATCTGCAGCCTCTTTGGCGGCCGCATCGCCGAGGAGATGACGCTCGGCAAGGACGGCATCACCACCGGTGCCTCGAACGACATCCAGCGGGCCACGGAACTCGCGAGGAACATGGTCACCAAGTGGGGCCTGTCCGAGAAGATGGGGCCCCTCATGTATGACGAGGGCGGGGACGAGCCGTTCCTCGGCCGCAGCGCGGCGCAGCCCCACAACGCGATGTCCGACGAGACCGCCAAGCAGATCGACGCCGAGGTCCGCGCCATCGTCGACGAGTGCTACGCGACGGCGAAGCGCATCCTCGAGGAAAACATCGACAAGCTGCACGTCATGGCCGAAGCGCTGATGGTCTACGAGACCATCGACTCGGACCAGATCGATGACATCATGGCCGGCAGGCAGCCCCGGGAGCCGGAGGGCTGGGGTGGCAGCAGCGGTGGTCCGAGCGGGCCGAGCGCAGTCGGCGATGATGACCGGGCGACCGGCGATGACAAGCCGGCCAGCCCCATCGGCGGCCCCGCCAGCGAGCACTGAGCCGGGCCTTCCGGCCCGGGTGGCCGACGCAGTGACCACGGCACCCGTCCTCCGGGGCGGGGGACGTTCCCTGTCCCTCGCCCGCCCCCGGGTCATGGGGGTGCTGAATATTACGCCGGATTCCTTCTCCGATGGCGGCCAGCTCTACCGGGCGGGCGCCGCCGATCTGGATGCGGTTCTGTACCGCGCCGAGGCCATGGTGGCGGCCGGGGCGAGTCTCCTCGATATCGGTGGTGAATCGACGCGCCCCGGCGCGGAGCCGGTCCCGGAAGGCGAGGAACTCGCCCGGGTGGTGCCCGTGGTGGAGGCCCTCGCAGGACGCGTCGACGCCATGCTCTCCATCGACAGCAGTTCGCCGGCGGTCATCCGCGCCGCCGCCGCAGCCGGGGCCCACCTCATCAACGACGTGCGCGCGCTGCGCCGCCCCGGCGCCCTGGAGGCGGCGGCCGCGAGCGGCCTCCCGGTCTGCCTGATGCACATGCAGGGCTCGCCGGACACGATGCAGGCCGGCCCGCGCTACGGGGACGTGGTGGCCGATGTCGAGGCCTTCCTCCGTGAGCGCGTCGCGGTCTGCCGCGCGGCAGGCATCGACGCCGGGTCCATCCTCCTCGATCCGGGCTTCGGCTTCGGCAAGACCGTGGCGCACAACCTGTCCCTGCTGGCGGCGCTGCCCCGCCTCGCGGCGCTTGGCCATCCGCTCCTGGTCGGATTGTCGCGCAAGTCTCTCATTGCTAAGCTCCTTGGGCGGTCCATCGATGAGCGCATGCCGGCCAGCCTGGCGCTGGCGGTGCTGTCCGCCGAGCGCGGCGCCCGCATCATCCGGGCGCACGACGTCGTCGAGACCACGGATGCGCTCGCCATGGTGGCGGCGCTGGCAGAGGCAGGAGGCGCATGAGCAAGCGCTACTTTGGTACCGACGGCATTCGCGGCACGGTCGGCCAGCCACCCATCACCCCCGATTTCATGCTCAAGCTGGGCTGGGCCTGTGGCCGGGTCTTCACGGACCATTCCACGCAAGAGGGCCGCTGCTCGGTCATCATCGGCAAGGACACCCGGGTGTCCGGCTACATGTTCGAGTCGGCGCTGGAGGCCGGGCTGGTCGCGGCCGGCGTCGACGTCAAGCTCCTCGGGCCGATGCCGACGCCGGCCGTGGCGTTGATGACGCGGAGCCACAATGCCGACGCCGGGATTGTCATCAGCGCATCCCACAATCCCTTCGAAGACAACGGTATCAAGTTCTTCTCGGCCGCCGGGTCCAAGCTGCCCGACGACATCGAGCTGGCGATCGAGGCGATGCTCGAAGCGCCGCTGGAAACGGTACCGCCGCGCGCCATCGGCAAGGCCGTGCGCGTGGTGGACGCGGCCGGCCGTTACATCGAGTTCTGCAAGAGCACGGTGCCCGAGGGTTTCAGCCTGCGGGGCCTTCGCGTTGCGCTCGACTGTGCCCACGGCGCGACCTACGCCATCGCCCCGGCGGTGTTTGCGGAACTCGGCGCCGAGGTGGTGTCCATGGGGGCCACGCCCGATGGCTTCAACATCAACCAGGGCGTCGGTTCCACGGACATGGCGTCGCTCTGCGCCCTGGTGCGCGCGGAGGGGGCCGACGTCGGGATCGCCTTCGACGGCGACGGCGACCGCGTGTTGTTCGCGGATGAACAGGGCGCTGTTGTTGACGGGGACGAACTGCTCTACATCATCGCCATGCATCGCCTGTCCCTGGGCACGGCCGACGCCGGCGTGGTCGGCACGCTGATGACCAATCTCGGCCTTGAGCTTGCCCTGCGCGAGGCCGGTCTCGAGTTCGTGCGCACGCCCGTCGGCGACCGTTACGTGCGCGAGCGCATGGTCGCGGAGGGCTGGCACCTCGGCGGCGAGGCCTCCGGGCATATCATCTGCAGTGACGTCACCACGACCGGGGACGGTATCGTTGCCGCGCTCCAGGTGCTCCGGGCCCTGCGCGCGGCCGACAGGCCCCTGTCCGAGCTCGCTGCCGGCATGAACCGGCTGCCCCAGCGCCTGGTCAACGTGCGCCGCGAAGGCAACGGAGCCCTGGAGGGCAACGGCACGGTCGCCGCGGCCGTGGCGGCGGCGGAGGCGGAACTTGGCGAGGCTGGCCGCGTCCTGCTGCGGCCCTCGGGCACGGAGCCCGTCGTGCGGGTCATGGTCGAGGGCCGCGATGCCGGGCAGGTCGAGGCGCTCTGCGAGCGCCTGGCGGAGGAAGTCGCCCGCGGCCTTGCCTGAGGGCTTTTCCGGCCGATTCCCGCTTGTCACCCCCGGTGGTCTTGGGTACCATTGCGCCCCTTTCCGAGCCGGGTGCTGGCAATGCGACGTCCCTTGGTGGCTGGAAACTGGAAGATGCATGGCTCCCTGGCGGCGAATCGCGGCCTGCTCGAGGGGCTCGCATCAGCCGGGCTGCCGGACGGTGTCGACGCGGCGGTCTGTCCGCCCTTCGCCTACCTGCAGCAGGCGCTGGCGCTCTGCGCAGGCAGCACCATTACCGTCGGCGCGCAGGATTGCAGCCACATGGCGGAGGGGGCCTACACCGGTGAGGTGTCGGCACCGATGCTGGCCGATCTGGGTTGCCGCTGGGTCATCATCGGTCACTCGGAACGGCGCCAGTATCACCGGGAGACGTCGCCGCTGATCGCCGCGAAAGTGCGTGCGGCGACGGATGCCGGCCTCGCCCCGATCGTCTGCGTCGGCGAGACCCGCGAGCAGCGCGAGGGTGGCGAGGCGGAAGCCGTGGTGGCCGCGCAGCTCGAAGGCGCACTGGCCGACGAGCCGCGGGCGCCCGGTCTGGTGATCGCCTATGAGCCCGTCTGGGCCATCGGTACCGGGCTCACGGCGAGCCCGGACGAGGCACAGGCCATGCACGCGTTCCTTCGCGAGCAGCTGGCGGGCTTCGTCGAGGACGGCGAAGCCGTGCGTCTGCTCTATGGTGGCAGCGTCAAGGCGAACAACGCGGCAGACTTGTTTGCGCGCCCCGATATCGACGGCGCGCTGGTGGGGGGCGCCTCCCTCGACGCGGAAGCCTTTACCGCGATCGTGCGCGCCGCCGCCGAGGACTGACGCCCGGGACCGGGCAGGGGAGTTATGGAACAGATCGTATTGATCGTGCATCTGCTGCTGGCGCTGACCATCATCGGCCTGATCATGCTGCAGCAGGGGAAGGGCGCCGACATGGGGGCGTCCTTCGGTGCCGGGGCCTCGCAGACGCTCCTGGGCAGCACCGGCAGCGCCAACGTGCTGACCCGCGCTACGGCCTGGCTGGTCGCCGCGTTCTTTGCAACCAGCTTCGGCCTGGCGATTATCGCCACGGAAAAGACCCGTAGCGTCGATGAGGTAGACATTGCCGTGCCGGCGGCGCAGCAGCCGGCGGCGGACGAGGCTTCCACCGACGACCTGCCGGCGGTGGAGCAGGGCGACGTGCCCGCGGCGACACCCGTAGAGGGCGATTTGCCCACGGGAGACATTCCCGAAGCGTAAGCGTCGGGTTACAATACGCAGGATGATTCAGCCGAAGTGGTGGAATTGGTAGACACGCTATCTTGAGGGGGTAGTGAGCTTTGCTCGTGGGGGTTCAAGTCCCCCCTTCGGCACCAAACACAGCAAGTCGAGGGATCTGCTCCGCTACGCGGAGTGCTCGTGGGGCCTTGGCCGGGCGCGTTAAGTGCCCCCTACGGCACCAAACATCGCCCGGTCGCGGGCTGACTGGAAAGGCAAGAAGAAGGCAAGAAGGTTGTTGACCGCACCGGGAGGCCTACCTATAATACGCGACCTCTTTGGGGGCACCTTGAGGGTGTGTCCCGGGCAAGCAAGCTTGCCATGAGCGTTTTGATGCGGGGTGGAGCAGCCTGGTAGCTCGTCGGGCTCATAACCCGAAGGTCGTCGGTTCAAATCCGGCCCCCGCTACCAAATACGCATCACCTGCTCCGTAACCTGGTGATGCGGCGTGAAAAGCCCCTTTTTGGGGCTTTTTCGTTTGTACCGGGAAAATTCGCAGGAGATGCGTGAGCGGCAGGGAAAACAGGCTGCGTGAGTTGCTCGAACCGACAGTCGAGGCCCTGGGCTTTGAACTCTGGGGGGTCGAGCACCTGGCGCAGGGGCGCCACAGCGTGCTGCGTGTGTACGTCGAGCGCCCCGAGGGCATCAGCGTCGATGACTGTGCCGCGGTGAGCGGGCAGATCAGTGCGGTCCTGGATGTCGAGGACCCGATCAACGGTGAATACACCCTGGAGGTGTCGTCACCGGGGCTGGACCGCCGGCTCTTTGCGCTGGCCCAGTACGGCCGCTACCTCGGCGAGACGATCGACCTGCGCCTGCGCATGCCCTTCGAGGGCCGGCGCAAGTTCCGGGGGCAGCTCAAGGGAGTCGAGGGCGAGGACGTGGTGGTACAGGTCGATGACCACGAGTATCTCCTGCCCTTTGACACGATCGACAAGGCGCGGGTGGAGTTGCCGGCAGACATCGGCGGCGACGGGCGCGAGGCAAGGTAGGCTCATGAACAAGGAAATCCTGATGGTCGCGGAAGCCGTCTCTAACGAGAAGGGCGTTTCCGAGGACATTATCTTCGAGGCGATCGAGCTGGCGCTGGCCACGGCCACCAAGAAGCGCTACGACGAGGACGCGGATATCCACGTCACCATCGACCGCGAGTCCGGCGATTACGAGACCGTTCGCCGCTGGCTCGTCGTGCCGGACGACGAGGTCGCCCTGCTCGGCACCCAGTTCACGACCGAGGAGGCCGCGGAGAAGGACCCGGGCCTGACGCCGGGTGACATCTACGAGGAGAAGGTCGAGAACGTCGAGTTCGGCCGCATCGCCGCGCAGACGGCCAAGCAGGTGATCGTCCAGCGTGTCCGCGACGCCGAGCGCGCTCAGGTCGTCGAGGAGTACCAGGACCGGGTCGGTGAACTGGTCGCCGGTTCCGTCAAGAAAGTGACCCGCGACAACGTCATCGTCGATCTCGGCAACAACGCCGAGGGCCTGCTGCCGCGCGGCGAGCTCGTGGGCCGCGAGACCTTCCGTGTTAACGACCGGGTCCGCGCCATCCTCACCGAGATCAGCACCGAGACCCGCGGCCCTCAGCTCATCCTCAGCCGCGCCTGCCCGGAGATGCTCATCGAGCTGTTCAAGATCGAGGTGCCGGAGATCGCCGAAGGCGTCATCCAGATTCGCAGCGCTGCCCGCGACCCGGGCTCCCGCGCCAAGATTGCCGTGAAGACCAACGACCAGCGTATCGATCCCGTCGGCGCCTGCGTGGGGATGCGCGGTTCGCGCGTGCAGGCGGTTTCCAACGAGCTGGACAACGAGCGCGTCGACATCGTGCTCTGGGACGACAACGCCGCCCAGCTGGTGATCAATGCCATGTCGCCGGCGGAGGTCGAATCCATCGTCGTCGACGAGGACGCGCACGCCATGGATGTGGCCGTCTCCGAGGACAACCTCGCCCAGGCGATCGGCCGCTCCGGGCAGAACGTTCGCCTCGCGAGCGAGCTCACCGGCTGGACCATCAACGTGATGAGCAACGAGGAGGCCGCGGAGAAACATGAAGCCGAGGCCGGACAGATCATCCAGACCTTCATGGATCAGCTCGACATCGACGAGGAGGTCGCGGAGATCCTCGTGGAGGAAGGCTTCACGACGCTTGAAGAGGTGGCCTACGTGCCCCTCGACGAGATGCTGTCCATCGAAGGCTTCGACGAGGAGATCGCCGAGGAGCTGCGTGCGCGCGCCAAGGATGCGCTGCTGACGCTGGCGATCGCCAGCGAGGAGCAGCTCGGGGCGAACGAGCCGGCCGAGGACCTGCTGACCATGGACGGCATGGACCGGCATCTTGCCTATCTCCTCGCCAGCCGCGGCATCATCAGCATGGAAGACCTCGCCGAGCAGGGCGTCGACGACCTGATGGACATCGAGAACATGACGGAAGAGCGCGCAGGCGAATTGATCATGACCGCGCGCGCCCCCTGGTTTGCCGAAGAGGAAGCCCAGTCCTGAAGGCACTGGCCAGTACCACGGAAAGTCAGGGAACCAGGGTAGCTAGGAGAGTATTTGCATGGCGCAGGTGACAGTAGAGCAGCTGGCGAAATCCGTAGGCGCATCGGTGGAGCGGCTCCTCACGCAGATGCGGGACGCCGGGCTGCCTCACAAGGACGCCGCGGAACCGGTGTCCGATGAAGACAAGCAGACGCTTCTTGCCTACCTGAAGCGCAGCCACGGGGAATCCTCGGCGGCGCCGAAGCGCATTACCCTGAAGCGCAAGACCATGAGCACGCTGCGCACGGGCGGCTCTTCCGGCAAGAAGACGGTCAACGTCGAGGTCCGGAAGAAGCGTACCTACGTGAAGCGCGAGGAACCGGAAGCCCCGGCGCCCGCCGAGGAGGAGCTCGAGACGGCGGCCTCGGCCGAAGCGCCCGAGGCACCGGCGGCGGAGGCCCCGGCAACGGAGGCGACGGCTCCGGAAGCCCGGCCGGTTGAGGAGGCTCCGGCACCGAAGGAGCCGGAGTTCGAGCCCGTGCCGGAGGAGGACGAAGAGCCGGAAGACGCCGCCGACCTCGACCCGGAGGTGCTCCGCCAGCGCGCGGCACTGCGCCGGAAACAGAAGGAAGAGGAAGAGGCCGCGGCCCGTGCGGCAGCGATCGCCGCACGCAAGGCCGAGGAAGAGCAGCGCAAGGCCGCCGAAGCCGCCGCGAAGGCGCGGGAAGAGGCGCCGAAGCGTCCCAAGCGCCTCCACGCGGCGCCGTCCGAGCAGCCCCGGGACGATCAGAAGCGCAAGAAGGGCCGTCTCGGCCGCAACGAACCGCTCGGACGCGGCAAGCAGCGCGGCCATAACCTGTCCCTGTCCGACCTGGAGGCGGCAGAGGGCCGCGTGCGCCGTCGCGGTGGCCGCAGGAAGATGAAGGCCACCCACGAGGAGCACAGCCGGCACGGCTTCGAGATGCCGACGGAGAAGAAGGTCTACGAAGTCGAGATCGCCGACATGATCTCCGTCGGCGGCCTGGCCGAGGCCATGGCCGTGAAGTCCGGCGTGGTCATCAAGGAGCTCATGAAGCTCGGTGTCATGGCGACCATCAACCAGATGATCGACCGGGACACCGCCACGCTGGTGGTCGAGGAGCTCGGGCACAAGGTCAAGTACATCAGCGCCGACGCGCTCGAGGAGGATCTCACGGAAACCCTCTCCCAGCACGAAGGCACGCCGGAGCCGCGCGCGCCGGTGGTCACGGTCATGGGGCATGTCGACCACGGCAAGACGTCGCTGCTGGACTACATCCGCAAGGCCAAGGTCGCCTCGGGCGAGGCCGGCGGTATTACCCAGCATATCGGTGCCTACCACGTCGAGACGGGCCACGGCATGATCTCCTTCCTCGACACGCCCGGCCACGCGGCTTTCACCGCCATGCGGGCCCGCGGCGCGAAGAGTACGGATATCGTGATCCTCGTGGTGGCCGCCGATGACGGCGTCATGCCGCAGACCATCGAGGCGGTGCAGCACGCCCGGGCGGCGGAGGTGCCGCTCATCGTCGCCGTGAACAAGATCGACAAGGAGGGAGCGGACCCGGACCGCGTCAAGAACGAGCTTTCTGCGCAGGAAGTGATCCCGGAGGAGTGGGGCGGCGACACGCAGTTCGTCCACGTCTCGGCGATTACCGGTGACGGCATCGACGCGCTGCTCGACGCCGTCCTGCTGCAGGCGGAGCTGCTGGAGCTGAAGGCGCCGAAGGACGTGCCGGCGCAGGGCATCGTCATCGAGTCGCGCCTCGACAAGGGCCGCGGCCCCGTCGCTTCCCTGCTCGTGCAGAGCGGCACCCTGCGCCAGGGCGAGATTGTCCTCGCGGGCCTGCAGTACGGCCGCGTCCGCGCGATGCTCGACGAGAACGGCCAGCCCATCGAGACCGCCGGCCCCAGCATCCCGGTGGAGATCCTCGGCCTGGACGGCACCCCCGACGCCGGCGACCAGTTCGCCGTGGTCGAGAACGAGAAACAGGCCCGGGACCTGGCCGACTACCGCCAGGAGAAGATGCGCGAGAACAAGCTGCAGCGGCAGCAGGCGGCGAAGCTCGACAACATGTTCGAGAGCATGACCGCCGGCGAGAAGAAGACCCTCAACGTGGTGGTCAAGGCCGACGTGCGCGGCTCCCTGGAGGCGATCCAGGCCGCGCTCCTGGACCTCGGCAACGAAGAGGTCCAGGTGAACATTGTTTCCAGCGGTGTCGGCGGCATCGCCGAGACCGACGTCACCCTGGCCATTACCTCCGGTGCCGTGATCTTCGGGTTCAACGTTCGTGCGGATTCCGCCGCCCGGCGGCTGGTGGAGAACGAGGGCGTCGACCTGCGTTACTACAACGTCATCTACGACCTCATCGACGATGTCAAGCAGGCCCTGTCCGGCATGCTGGCGCCGGAGATGCGCGAGGAGATCGTCGGCATCGCCGAGGTTCGCGAGGTGTTCAACTCGCCGAAGTTCGGCCAGGTCGCGGGCTGCATGGTCACGGAAGGCACTGTCTACCGCAGCAAGCCGATTCGCGTGCTCCGCGATAACGTGGTCATCTACGAGGGTGAGCTCGAGTCTTTGCGCCGTTTCAAGGACGATGCCAACGAGGTCCGCAACGGCATGGAGTGCGGCATCGGCGTGAAGAACTACAACGACGTGCAGGTCGGGGACCAGATCGAGGTCTTCGAGGTCAAGGAGGTCGCCCGCTCCCTGTAGCGGCCCGCCATGGCACGAGAGTTCAGTCGTACCCAGCGGGTCGCCGATTACCTGCAGCGGGAGCTGGCGCTCCTGATCCAGCAGGAAGTCGACGACCCGCGCGTCGGCATGGTCAGCCTTACGGGCGTCGACGTGAGCCGGGACCTGGCCCACGCGAAGGTCTGGTTCACCCGCCTGGGCAGTGATAGCGCCGACGAGGCGACGGAAGCAGTAGACGCTCTCAACGGCGCCGCCGGTTACCTGCGCACGCTCCTTTCGCGGGAGGCCACCATGCGCAGCGTCCCGCGGCTGCGCTTCTGCTTCGACAGCAGCGTTGGCCGGGGGCGCCACATGGAAGAACTGATCCGCGAGGCCGGCGAGCGGGACCGCGCCCTCGATGCCCGCCGGGAGCGGGACGACAACCCGGAAGGAGAGGGCTGAGGTGGCCCGTCGTCGACGCGGCCGCCCGGTCAGCGGGATCCTGGTGCTCGACAAGCCGGCGGGGCTGTCCTCGAACCGGGCGCTGCAGCGGGCCAAGGGCCTGTACCGGGCCGCGAAAGCCGGCCACACGGGCAGCCTGGACCCCCTGGCCACGGGGGTGCTGCCGCTCTGCTTCGGCGAGGCGACCAAGGTGTCCCAGTACCTCCTCGAGGCGGACAAGGTTTACGAAAGCACTTTCATCTTCGGTGTCAGCACCGACACGGGAGATGCGGAGGGCACGGAGACGGCGCGCGCCGACGCCAGCGCTCTCGACGCGGCCGCAGTGGAAGCGGCGCTCGCACCCTTCCGGGGCGAGACAGAGCAGGTGCCGTCCATGTATTCCGCGATCAAGCAGGGCGGCAGGCCGCTCTACGAACTCGCGCGCCAGGGCGTGGAGGTGGAACGCAAGGCGCGCCGGATCACGGTGTACGCCTTCGAACTCCTGGCCTTCCGTCCCGGCGCGCAGGCCGAGGCCGAAGTGCGGGTGCACTGCAGCAAGGGCACCTACGTGCGCACGCTGGCGGAAGACCTGGGTGAGGTCCTCGGCTGCGGTGCGCACGTCTCGCGGCTGCGCCGCCTGCAGTCCGGCCCCTTCCGTATCGAGGAGGCGGTCACCCTGGACGCCCTGCAGGCCTTGCGGGATGCGGGCGACGAGGCGGCGCTGGATCGGCTGCTGCTCCCGGCGGAGCGCGCCCTCGCGGACATGCCCCTGGTGACGCTCAGCGAATCGGCGGGTTTCTACCTGCGCCAGGGGCAGCCGGTGCTAGTGCCAAACGCGCCCTGTGATGGTATGGTGCGCGTCGCCGCGCAGAGCGGGGAACTGCTCGGTATCGGCGAGATATTGGACGACGGGCGCGTGGCGCCCCGTCGACTGATGGTCACCAGGCGGTGACGCGAACCTGTCTGTAAATCTGCACGGACAGGCTCTTTCATGAATCGGCCGCGCGGCGTAACGGGTGCGGCCCCGCAGGTTAAGAAGAGGATGAACTCATGGCATTGACTGCCGAAAAGAAAGCGGAAATCGTCAAGGAATACCAGCGCGTAGAGGGTGACACCGGATCACCGGAAGTACAGGTGGCGCTGTTGACGGCAAATATCGAACAGCTGCGCGACCACTTCTCGTCGCACAAGCAGGATCACCACTCTCGTCGCGGCCTCATTCGCATGGTCAACCAGCGCCGCAACCTGCTCGATTACCTCAAGCGCAAGGACGCCGCGCGCTACGCGGAACTGATCAAGCGCCTCGGCCTGCGCCGCTAGGCCAGCCACACCGGGGCCCAGGGCCCCGGTCGTCGTTTAAAGAATCGGAGAAAGATTGTGAATCCAGTAACCAAGACCTTCCAGTATGGCGGCCAGACCGTCACGCTGGAGACCGGGCGCATCGCCCGCCAGGCCACCGGTGCCGTGCTCGTGACCGTCGAGAACACGTCGGTGCTGTGCACCGTGGTGGCGGAAAAGAACGCCAAGCCCGGGCAGCCCTTCTTCCCGCTGTCCGTCCACTACCAGGAAAAGACCTACGCCGTGGGCAAGATTCCCGGCGGCTTTTTCAAGCGCGAGGGCCGGCCCAGTGAGAAGGAAACGCTGACCTCCCGCCTCATCGACCGCCCGATCCGGCCGCTCTTCGCCGACGGCTTCATGAACGAGGTGCAGGTCGTGTGCACGGTGATGTCCGCCGACAAGCACATCGACCCGGACATCCCGGCGATGATCGGCACCTCCGCGGCGCTCGCGATCTCCGGCTGCCCCTTCAACGGTCCCATCGGCGCCGCCCGCGTGGGCTTCACGGAGCAGGATGGCTACCTCCTGAACCCGACCTACGCGCAGCTCGCCGACAGCAAGCTCGACATGGTCGTGGCGGGCACGAAGGACGCCGTGCTCATGGTCGAATCCCAGGCTGACCAGCTCACGGAAGACCAGATGCTCGGCGCCGTGCTCTACGCGCACCAGGAAATGCAGGCGGTGGTGCAGGCCGTCAACGAGCTGGCCGCGGAAGCCGGCAAGCCGCGCTGGGACTGGCAGCCCCCCGCCGTCAACGCGGAGCTCGTTGCCGCGGTCGAGGCCCAGGTCAGGGACGCCCTCGGCGAGGCCTACCGGATCACCGAGAAGGCCGCCCGCTACGAGCGCGTCGGCGAGATCCGCCAGGCCTGCGTCGAGGCGCTGGCCGTGGAAGGCGGCCCGAGCGAGGAAGAGGTCAAGGACGTGTTCAAGGGCGTCGAGAAGCAGCTCGTGCGCAAGCGCATCCTCGACGGCGAGGCCCGCATCGACGGCCGCGACAATCGCACGGTGCGCCCCATCGCCTGCGAGATCGACGTGCTGCCGAAGGCGCACGGCTCGGCCCTGTTCACCCGCGGTGAGACCCAGGCCATCGGTGCGGTCACCCTCGGCTCCACCCGCGACGCGCAGATCATCGACGCCCTCGAGGGCGAGCGCCGCGACCCGTTCATGCTGCACTACAATTTCCCGCCCTACTCGGTCGGCGAAGCGGGCCGCATCGGTTTTACCGGCCGCCGCGAAGTCGGCCACGGCCGCCTGGCCCGCCGCGGTCTCGCCGCGGTGCTGCCCGGTGAAGAGGAGTTCCCCTACACGGTCCGCGTAGTCTCCGAGATCACCGAGTCCAACGGCTCCAGTTCCATGGCGTCCGTCTGCGTCGGCTCCATGGCACTCATGGGGGCTGGCGTTCCCCTGAAGGCGCCGGTGGCCGGCATCGCCATGGGCCTCGTGAAGGACGGCAACCAGTTCGCCGTCCTGACCGATATTCTCGGCGACGAGGACCACCTGGGCGACATGGACTTCAAGGTCGCCGGGACCGCCGAGGGCGTGACCGCCCTGCAGATGGACATCAAGATCGAGGGCATCAACGAGCAGATCATGGAGATCGCCCTCGAGCAGGCGCTGCAGGCGCGGCTGCATATCCTCGGGCAGATGAACCAGGTCATCGCCGAGGCCCGCGAGGTCACCTCCGAGAACGCGCCGAGCATGGTCACGCTCAAGGTCGACGCGGACAAGATCCGCGACATCATCGGCAAGGGTGGCGCGACGATCCGCGGCATCACGGAAGCCTCCGGCGCGACGGTGGATATCGACGACGACGGCACCGTGCGCATCTTCGGCCAGGACCAGGCCGCGCGGGACGCCGCCGTGGCGATGGTGGAGGAGATCACCGCCGAGGCGGAAGTCGGCGCGATCTACGAGGGCCGGGTGGCCCGCATCGTCGACTTCGGCGCCTTCGTCAACATCCTTCCTGGCAAGGACGGCCTGGTGCATATCTCGCAGATTGCCAACGAGCGCGTGGAGAATGTCTCCGATTACCTGACCGAGGGCGAGGAAGTCCGCGTGAAGGTGCTCGACGTGGACCAGCGTGGCCGCATCAAGCTGTCCATCAAGGAACTCCTCGACGAGGAAATCGAAGAGGACGTCACCGAGGCGCAGGCCCCGGCGGACGAGGCCACGGAGTAAGGCTCCGCGGCGTGATGAAAAGGGCGCTTCGGCGCCCTTTTTTGTGGCTGCCCGTTGGCGGTCTGCTTTGGATAGCTGACCCGGAGGCCTTTTCTCCACACTCCGGGGTGAGCGTGGCATTGCTTTCTCTGCTTTCCGGGACGGCTGCTGGAGAGTGCCCCCAGTCGCTCCCCGATACACGCTTTGTGGGAGCACTCTCCAGCAGCCGTCCCTACCCTCGGTAGACGGTCGACCGAGTTGGAAGCGCACGAGGCGCCAGGCGGGAGTGCGGGATACTTCTCTCACAAAGCGTGTATCGGGGAGCGGCCGGGAGAAGTATCCCGCGCTCGCCCCGGGGAAAGTATCCGGCAATCCCCCGTAACTGCTGCAAGGGTCCTTGGGTGAAGTGTCCGCTTTACCCGGCGATTTTGCTAAGGTTGGCCCGCGTTTTCTGCTGAGGTGCCCATGGCGACCCTTTCCCTTTGCATGATCGTCCGTGACGAGGCCTGGATCCTCGAGGAGTGCCTGGCCGCGGCGCGGCCGCAGGTGGACGAACTGGTCGTGGTGGATACGGGCTCCATCGACGGCAGCCGCGAGATTGCGGCTGCCCATGCCGACCGGTTGCTGGACTTCAGCTGGTGCGACGACTTCTCCGCCGCGCGCAACCATGGCCTCGCGGCGGCCAGCGGCGACTGGATCCTGGTCCTCGACGCCGATGAGCGGATCGCGGAAGCCGACTACCCGCGGCTGCGGGCGGCCATGGCCGAAACAGCCTTTGACGGCTTCTACCTGCCCCAGCACAACTACGGTGACGACCAGGCCGCGTGGGGCTGGCGCCCCACGGGGGAACATGCGCCCTATGCCCGTGGCTACACGGGTTACACGGTCAACCCGATCCTCCGGCTCTTCCGTCGCCGCGACGAAATCCGCTACCAGGGCCGCATCCACGAGATCGTCGACGGCACCATCCCGGAGAATCGCCGCGGGGAGCTTGCCGTACCCCTGCACCACTACTGCAACGCCAACGCGGAGCGGCCGCGCAAGGCCAGGGGCGAGCGTTACCAGGCCATGCTCGAACGCGAACTGGCCGCCGGGGCCGATGGGCGCCTCTACGGCATCGCCGCGGCCGGCGCCATGCACGCCACGGGGAACTACCGCCAGGCGCGGGACTATTTCCTGCGCGCCGCCGAACTCGGCTATGACCCGCAGCGCAGCCTCGAGGGGGCGGCGGAGGCGAGTTATCGCGACGGTGACTTCGGCGCCGCCAGCGACCTCTACCAGCGTCTCTACCGCGACGGCTACCGGACGCCGTCCCTGTGCCTGAACCTGGCCAACCTGGCGGTGCGCCGCGGCGATCGCGTGACCGCCCTTGCCCTGTTGCGTGAATGTCTTGCCCTCGGTGGGCTCGGGCCGGCCATCAACGCTGTCATCGAGCGCAATATCATGCACCTCGAAGGGGCGTAGGCCCTGGCAGAGAGCACTATTATGGTGCGAGCGCCACCGGTTTTCACGCCTTCTCGGCGCTTCGACGCCTGCCGCCGGCACTCTGCCGCAGACTGCAACTGGTGTGAAGTTTGCTTAGGTACTATTTCCTATTGTGCGCCGCCGGTCGGGCGGGAAAATGGTCCCGACGAAAATAAGGTGGCAACCGTTGTCCGAGAGGGGAAAAACCATGCAACGCAACCAGTCCGCACACCCGCGCTCCCGCCTGTCCCGAGCCGTGGCCCTGGCCTCCCTGCCCCTGGCAGGGGCCGGCGCCGTCGGCGCCCTGGCCCAGGAGGAGGAGAAGGATAACGGCGCCCGCCTCGAGGAGGTGGTCGTGACCGCCTCCCGCCGGGCCTCCACGGTCCAGGACATCCCGATCAACATCTCCGCCGTCAGCGCCGAGAAGATCGAAAAATACCGGCTCACCGGCATCAACGAGATTGCGCGCTACGTGCCCGGCCTCACGGTCATCGACCGCGGCGCTCGGGACGAAGTCCCTGACATTCTGGTCCGCGGGTTGAATACCTCGCAGCTCGGCCCGGGTTACACCAGCGACACGGTGGCCACCTACTTCGGCGATATCCCGCTGCCCCTGGACATCCGTCCCGTCGACCTCGAGCGTGTCGAGGTGCTCATCGGCCCCCAGGGCACGCTGTACGGCCAGGGCACCATGGGCGGTGCCATCCGTTACCTGCCGAACCGCGCCGACCCCGAGGCCTTCGGGATCGACCTGCGCGGCACCCTGAGCCAGAACTTCGAAAGCGACGACATGTACAACGATGTCGGCGTGACCCTGAACCTGCCCATCATCCGCGACAGCCTGGCCCTGCGTGTGAACCTCGACCGCGTGGACGACCCCGGCTTTATCGACTACGACTTCGTGGTGCGCGAGGCTGGCGTCTCTGACCCGGAGCCCGACTTCTCCAACCCGGACGAGGTCAATGCGAACCTGCGCCGGGTGGAGGACGCGAACGGCGAGGATACGCTGGCCGCCCGCGCCAACCTGCGCTGGCTGCCCACGGACTGGCTCGACGTGAACCTCTGGTGGCTGTACCAGGACACGGAAGCCGAGGGCCGGCAGATCAACCACAAGCAGGCGTTCGGCACCGGCGACTACGTCTCCGCCTACCGCTACCTGGAGCCGAACGACTACACCAATGAGCTGTACAGCCTGGAGGTGAAGGCGGATCTGGGCTTTGCCGAGGCGACCTTCATCTACGGTGAAACGGAGTACGAGGAGGAGGGGCAGCGCGACCAGACCGACCTGCTGCTCAACTTCGAGTACGGGTACGAGGCCTTCCCGACCTTCTCCTCGTTCACCCGCGAGATCGTCGATGAGGAGACCGAGACGCTGGAGATCCGGCTCGTCTCGACCTACGAGGGCCCGCTGTCCTGGGTGCTCGGCTACTTCAACAACGAGGTCGACAGCGAGAGCGAGAGCCGCGAGTTTACCCCGGGCTTCGACCAGTTCGCGGTCGACAACTTCGGCGGCGTGCAACTGCGCCCGGACAGCCTCGAATATATCTCCCAGGGTTTCACCAGCGAGAAGGAGGAGGCCTGGTACGGCGAGATCTCCTACCGCCTGTTTGACCGCCTCGAGCTCACCGTCGGCTACCGGGACTACACCTTCGAGGTGGACAACCGCTCCGGCTTCGGCCTGCCGCTCCTCGAGACCGTGTTCTTCGGCGAACCTCAGGATGCCATCAACATCGACTTCGGCCAGAACGTCGGCGACGACGAGGGCGACCTGATCAAGCTGAACGCCGCCTTCGATATCGACGACGACAACATGATCTACGCCACCTATTCCGAGGGTTATCGCAACGGCGGCGTCAATGCCGTGCCCGCCTGCCCCCCGGACGTCAACGAGAGCGACACGCAGAACCTCTGCGCGCTCCCGGACGAGGTGTTCATCTCCCCGGACCAGATCGAGAATTACGAAATCGGCTACAAGGGCCTGCTCCTGGACGGCCGCATGTCCCTGAACGCCGCGCTCTTCTACATTGACTGGACGGACCTGCAGGTGGATACGGTGACCACCTTCGGCCAGCTGCCCATTGTCGGCAACGGCTCCGCCGCCGAGAGCCAGGGCCTGGAACTGCAGGGCAACTGGCTGATCAATGACAACTGGGAAGTGCAGCTCAGCTACGCCTACACGGACGCGGAGCTGGTGGAGGATGCGCCGGGCCTGGTCGACGACTTCACCGGAACGGAGGGTGCGCGCCTGCCCGGTCACGCCGAGCACCAGGGCACCTTCAACGTGACCTACAGCACGATGGTCCTCGACGGCATCGACCTCGCGGTCAACTACGGCATCGTCTTTTCCAGTGACGTTTACAACGTCACCGGCGGCGACGAGACCGGCGCGCTGATCGACCCGGCCACCGGTGAGGCGGCGGACTTCGGTGGCGAGGCGATCCCCGAGTGGGACGTGCACCACCTGAGCGCGACCTTCAGCAGGGACCAGTGGTCCGTGCAGGCCTTCGTCGACAACCTGTGGGACGAGTACTACGTGACGGGCACGCGGAACACCCGCCGCTTCCTGCAGAATGGTGTCGGCCCGGGCACGCAGATCGGCGGTTTCACGGTGCGCTCCTACGGCAACTTCGTCGGTGCACCGCGCACCGCGGGCATCCGCGCCAGCTACAGCTTCTGACCCTCGTCGAAGCTGCGGCCGCCGGCGCTCAGGCGCCGGCGGCCGGTGGCAGTACCCCGGCCTCGGTGAGGATCGCCGTCGCCGGGGCCAGTTCCCTCTCATAGCGTCGCCAGCGCTCGAGCGCGTCCCGGTACAGGGGCTGGCGCACCTGCAGCGCGCTCGGCGTCGCCACCCCCGCCGCGTTCCGGTGGAACGCGAGGCAGCGCGGCTCCCAGGGCAGTCCCAGGTAGGCCAGCAGCGCACGCACCTCGCTTTCCGGGTCCGCCACCAGCGCCTCGTAGGCCAGCGCGTGAATGCGTCCGCCGTAGAGCGACTGCCAGTGTGCCATCAGCCGCTCGAAGTCCGCGACGTAATGCGCCGTGGTCTCGAGGTCGTAGTGGTAGTCGTAGTAGGAGTAGTCCACGGCGAACAGCTGCCGGAAGTTGCTGAGGCAGGTGTCCCGCGGGTCCCGGCGCAGGAGTACGATGCGCGCCTCGGGCAGGCTGCGCAGGATGAAGCCGATATAGAGCGCGTTCAGGGGCATCTTGTCGAGGATGTACTGCCCCGGGGCAGGGGCGCCTTCCAGCCGGGCCGCGGTACTTTCCCGGTAGTGCGTTGCGGCGGCCTCCGCCGGCGCCAGCAGCGCCGCCCTGATGACCGCCGGGTCGAGGACGCCCGCCGCGCCACTGCTGTCCGCGCTGCGCCGCACGGCGTGGGCGAGGTCCTGGATCTCGCCGAGGCTGGTGACCGCCTCATGGCTGGTGAGGATGCGTTCGACGAGCGTCGTCCCGGTCCGCGGCATGCCGACGACGAACAACGGCGTCCCCCGCCCGCTGTCGCGGGGCCGCTGCTCGCGGTCGCTCTCCCGGAAGCTCTCGCGCAGTGCGGCGAAAAGCGCCGCGTCCCGCGCCCGCGCTTCACGGGCCCGCGCCCGGTGCCCGGCCTTGCCCTTCTCGAGGGCCGCGAAGGCGGCGCTGTGATTGCCACGCAGTTCGTTTTCCCGCGCCAGCGCGTGACCGAGGTAGAGGGCATCCTCGGCAGAGAGGCCGGCTCGTCCGGCCTGGGCCTCCAGCACCGGCAGGTCGTCGGAAGCGTCACCGGTCTTGCGCAATTCGGACAGGGCCCACCAGGCCCGGGCGAAACCGGGCCGGATCGCGAGGGCGGCGCGGTAGTGTTCCTCCGCTGCCTCCGCATGGCCGAGAAACTGCTCGGCGGCGGCGAGGTTGAAGCGGTACTGGGGGTTCTCCGGCGCCAGCCGCACCGCTTCGGCGAGTGCCGTCCGTGCTTCCTCGTAGCGGGCCAGGCGGGAAAACACGACCCCGATCGTGTCGAAGCCCAGAGCATTGGCCGGTCCGGCCGCGAGGGCACTGCGGGCGGCCGCCAGGGCCTCGGCGCTCCGGCTCCGCCGCGACAGGAGGCGCGCCTGCTGAGCCAGGTACTCGGCGTTGCCGCCGTCGAGCTCCAGGGCCCGGGCGCGCAGTCCCTCGGCCCGGGTGAGGTCCCCCGCGGCCTCGGCGGCCACGGATAGCAGGAACCAGGCGTCGGCGAAGTCTTTCTGCCGGGCGAGGATCGCCTTGCAGCAGGCGGCCAGGGGGCCGTATTCCCCCCGGTTCAGGTGGCGCTGGGCGCGCCGGTGCAGTGCCTGGACGGATTCCGCCATGGGCGCAGTCTACCCGCTCCCGGCGATGCCGTCTGCGCGCCGGCTCAGCCCGGGCGGTTGTCCACGAGGCTGTCGACGACCGACGGGTCGGCAAGGGTGCTGGTGTCGCCGAGGCTCTCGAGCTCGTTCTCCGCAATCTTGCGCAGGATGCGCCGCATGATCTTCCCGGAGCGCGTTTTCGGCAGCCCCGGTGCCCACTGGATGATGTCCGGCTTGGCGATGGGGCCGATCTCCTGCACGCACAGGGCGATGAGCTCGGCTTTCAGCTGCTCGTCGGGCTCCACCCCCTGCATCGGCGTCACGTAGCAGTAGATGCCCTGGCCCTTGATGTCGTGCGGGAAGCCGACCACGGCCGCCTCCGCGATCTTGTCGTGCAGCACCAGGGCGCTTTCCACTTCGGCGGTGCCCATGCGGTGCCCGGAGACGTTGAGCACGTCGTCGACGCGGCCTGTGATCCAGTAGTAACCGTCCTCGTCGCGGCTGGCGCCGTCGCCGGTGAAGTAGTAGCCGGGGTAATGGCTGAAGTAGGTGTCCACGAGGCGCTGATGATCGCCATAGACACTGCGGATCTGGCTCGGCCAGGAGCGCTTGACCACGAGGTAGCCGGCGCCGGGGCCCTCGATCTCGCTGCCGTCCTCGGCCAGCAGGGCCAGCTCGACACCGAAGAAGGGGAAGGTCGCCGAGCCCGGCTTCAGGGCCGTGGCACCGGGCAGGGGGGTGATCATGTGTGCCCCGGTTTCCGTCTGCCACCAGGTGTCGACGATCGGGCAGCGGCCATCACCGACGACGTTGTAGTACCACTCCCAGGCCTCGGGGTTGATCGGCTCGCCGACGGTGCCGAGTACGCGGAGTGTCTCCCGGGAGGCGCGCTTCACGGGCTCGTCGCCGACCGCCTGCAGGGCGCGGAGCGCCGTCGGCGCGGTGTAGAAGCTGTTGACCCTGTGCTTGTCGACGACCTCCCAGCAGCGGCCGGCATCCGGGTAGGTCGGCACGCCCTCGAAGACCAGGGAGATGGCGCCGTTGGCGAGGGGGCCGTAGACGATATAGGTGTGGCCGGTGACCCAGCCGACGTCGGCGGTGCACCAGTACACCTCGCCCTCGCGGTAGTCGAAGACGTACTTGAAGCTCATGGCCGCCTGCAGGAGGTAGCCGCCGGTGGTGTGCAGCACGCCCTTGGGCTTGCCGGTGGAGCCGGAGGTGTAGAGGATCAAGAGCGGGTCCTCCGCGTCCATGGGTTCGGGTTCGCAGTCGGCGGACACCGCGTCCACCAGTTCGTGGTACCAGGCATCGCGTGCGTCGTTCCAGTCGATGTCGCCGCCGGTGCGGCGGACGACCAGGCAGCTGTGCACCCCGGGACACTCGGCGAGCGCCTTGTCGGTGTTTTTCTTGAGAGGTATGCGCTTGCCGCCGCGCACACCCTCGTCGGCGGTGATGACGGCGCAGCAATCGGCGTCGAGAATGCGGTCCTTGAGTGCCTCGGGCGAAAAGCCCCCGAAGACCACGGAGTGAATCGCACCGATGCGTGCGCAGGCGAGCATGGCGTAGGCGGCCTCGGGGATCATCGGCATGTAGATGCAGACCCGGTCGCCCTTGCCGATGCCGCGGCTCTTCAGCGCATTCGCGAGGCGGCAGACGGCGTCCTTGAGCTCGGCGTAGGTGATGGTCTTCGAGTCTGCCGGGTCGTCTCCCTCCCAGAGCAGTGCCGGCTGGTCGGCGCGTGCGGGCAGGTGCCGGTCGATGCAATTCTGGCTGACGTTGAGCTTGCCGCCGCGGAACCAGCTGGCCTCGCCGCGGTGAAAGTCGTAGCTGCACACGGTTTCCCAGGGGGCCATCCAGTCGAGAAAGGTCTCGGCCTGTTCGCTCCAGAAGGCGTCCGGCTCTTCCAGGGAGCGGCGGTACAGCTCGGCGTAGCGCTCGGCATCGATGTGGGCATCGGCAAAGCTTTCGGGTACCGGGTGGACGGGAAATTCGGACATCGGTGGGCCTCCGCTCCTTCGGGCTGTGTTCCCTGATGGTACTTCCACCCGCGCGGAGAGCAAGGCGACCATGGTCGAGGTCGCGGGCCTGCGGGCCGGGCCGCGGCGGCAGGCGGGCCTCAGGGTGTGGCGAGCATGCCCCAGTCGGTCGCGGGGTTCAGGCTGAGGCGCAGGTTGTCGATGAGGCGCGTGCTGCCCAGGCGGGCGGCGGCGAGGATGGCGATTTCCTCGGTGTCCTCGGTGACCTTACGCAGCGTGCGCGCATCGCGGATGGCGAAGTAGTCGGGCTCGAAGCCCGCCTGCAGGAGGCGCATGCGCGCGTGGGACTCGAGCTGCAGGAAATTGTCGAAGCCGCAGGCGATGGCGTCCCGGCAGCTCGCCAGGGTCTCGTGGAGGAGGGGTGCGATGCGCCGTTCCGCCAGGGTCAGGTAGCCGTTGCGGGAACTCAGCGCGAGGCCGTCCTCGTCGCGTACCGTCGGCACGCCGATCACTGCCACGGGAAGGCAGAGGTCGGCCACCATCTTGCGTACGATGGACAGCTGCTGGAAGTCCTTCTCCCCGAAAATGGCCACGTCCGGCTGCACGATGTTGAACAGCTTGGCAACGATCGTGGCGACGCCGTTGAAGTGGCCGGGCCGGCTGCTGCCGCAGAGTGTCTCCGAGAGGTCCGGCACCAGTACCTGGGTATGACGTTCGAGCCCCTCCGGGTAGATATCGGTGGCCTCGGGCGTGTAGAGGAACGTCACCCCTTCGGCGAAGAGCTTTTCCTTGTCGGCCGCGAGCGTCCGCGGGTAGGCATCGAGGTCTTCGCCGGCGCCGAACTGCAGCGGGTTGACGAAAATGCTGACGACGACGATGTCACCCAGTTCGCGCGCCCGGCGCACGAGCTGCAGGTGGCCATCGTGAAGGTTGCCCATGGTGGGTACGAAGGCGATGCGCTGCCCCCGTTGCTTGCACTCGGCGAGCTGCGCCCGCAGCCGCTGCCGGTCACCGGTTGTCTTCATGACGTACGCCCCCGCTTGCGGTCAGGGTGGAGCCGCTGCCATCGGCGGCGCCTTTCTAAACGTTCTATACGTTCTGTACGTTTTCCTTCACGGGGCTGGCAGAGCGGCCCCCGAAGGGAGACCGAGTATGCCCCATGGTCCGGGGGGCAGCAACAAAAGTGTCACGCAACAACACACCTTTTTGTTACGAAAGGAATCACTCGCTACGTGATCTGGTTATATATACCTACTGAAAGTAAGTGTTTACTACCGCCGCGCGTCCCGGGCTTGGCCGGGCAGGCAGGAGACCTGCTGCGGCTTATGCGTAGGTATGGGTGTCGGCGGGAAAATCGCCGGCTTTGACGGCCGTCACGAAAGCGGCCAGGGCGTCCTGCACGCTGCCCGCCTGGGCCATGAAATTGCGCACGAAGCGGGGCACACGGGGGCTGAGGCCGAGGAGGTCATGCAGTACCAGGACCTGGGCGTCCGTGCCGGCGCCGGCGCCGATACCGATGACCGGGATGTCCAGTTTGCTGCTGATATCGGCCGCCAGGGGGGCCGGCACGCACTCGAGCACGAGCAGGGCGGCCCCGGCATCCTGGATCTCGACCGCGTCGGCGAGGATCGATTTGGCTTCCTTCGGGGTGCGGCCCTGGACCTTGAAGCCGCCGAAGGCGTTCACCGACTGCGGGGTGAGGCCCAGGTGGGCGCAGACCGGGATGCCGCGCTCAACGAGAGCGCTGATCGTATCGGAGAGCCAGACACCACCTTCCATCTTGACCATCTGCGCACCGGCCTGCATCAGCGCCGTGGCGCTGTCCATGGCGGTCTCCGGCCGGTCGTAGCTCATGAAGGGCAGGTCCGCGATCACCAGCGCATCGCCGCCGGCGCGGGCGACACAGGCCGTGTGATAGGCCATGTCGTCCACGGTTACGGGGATCGTGCTGTCGTGCCCCTGCAGTACCATGCCGAGGGAATCGCCGACGAGGATCGTCTCCGCACCCGCTTCGTTGACGAGACGGGCGAAGGTCGCGTCGTAGGCAGTGATGCAGACGAACTTGTCTCCCGCCGCCTTCATCCTGTCGAGGGTGCTGATGGTGATCTTGCCCATGGACCTGTCCGAACCCTAGCCGAAAAAGGTGGGATTGAAGTAGTGGCGCCCGCTGCGTACGTCGAGGAGATAGTCGACGAGCTGGCCGTAATCGCGCTCTCCCTGGACCAGGTCGATCGCGCTGGCGTTGACGATCAGCAGCGGCGCGCCATCGTAATACAGGAAAAATTCGCTGTACACTTCGTTCAACCGCTCGAGGTAGCCCCGGTCGATGTTGCGTTCATGGGCAATGCCGCGTTGCTCGATGCGCGATAGCAGGACGTCCGGCGAGGCCTGGAGGTAGATCACCAGGTCCGGTACGGGCGCGTCGATGGTGAGCTGGCGATAGACCTTCTCGTAGAGCTGGTATTCGTCCGGGTCGAGATTGATGCGGGCGAAGAGCGGGTCCTTGTCGATGAGAAAATCCGCCACGCGCACCGGCTGGAAGATGTCCGATTGGCGCAGATCCTGGATCTTCTGGGCGCGCTGGAAGAGAAAGAACAGCTGCGTGGCCAGCGCGGCCTGCTTCCGGTTCTGGTAGAAGCGCTCGAGGAAGGGATTGTCCTCGGCGTCCTCGAGCATGACCTGGTAGTTGAAGGTGTCCGCGAGACGGCGTGCGAGCGTGGTCTTGCCCACGCCGATGGGCCCTTCCACGGCGATGTAGCCGGGGGGTGTCCGCCCCTTGAGGTCCAGGCTCAGTACCTCATTCGTTGCCGTCAAGCTCGACTCCCCCTCCCGCTGGCCCTAGCCCTTCCGCCTGGCGCTCCGGGGCCGGCCCGGGACAGGCGCGCTTCAATGTACCAATATCCGACCCCCATGGCAGCCGGAAATCCTCGCCGCAGAGATCGGCCAGGGGCCAGAGCACGAACGCCCGCTCGGCAATGCCGGGGTGCGGGACCGTGAGCCGGGGCAGCTGCAGTTCCCGGTCGCCGTAGAGCAGCAGGTCCAGGTCCAGGGTGCGGGGTCCCCAGCGGCGACCGCGCACGCGTCCCGCCCCGGCCTCGATATGCTGCAGGGCGTCGAGCAGGTCGAGGGGCGCCAGTACCGTGTCCAGCGCAGCGACGGCGTTGAGGAAATCCGGCTGGTCCCGGGGGCCGAGCGGTGCACTGCGGTAGAGGGGGGACAGGGGCCCCGGCCTGCAGCCGGGAAGCCCGGCGAGGGCGCGGGCGGCGTCGCGTAGCTGGCGGAGCGGGTGGCCGAGGTTCGCACCGAGGCCGATGTAGCAACGCTGCACCCTCAGTTTCGGCTGCGCCGGCGGCGCCCGCCGCGGCGGCCGCGCTTGCCGCCGGCCGGCTCCAGGTTCTCCATCTCCCGCAACCGGGCCTCGGCATCGAGCTCCTGGAAGCGGGTCCACCACTCGCCCACGCCCCCCGTGTCTTCGTCGGCGGCCTCGCGCAGCAGGAGGAAGTCATAGGCGGCCCGGAAGCGCCGCTGCTCCGGCAGTTCCGCGGCACGCTTGCCCCGCGGGTTCTCCAGGCGGTTCTGCAGCTCCCAGATCTCCCGCATGGGCTGGCTGAAGCGCTTCGGTATCGCGACGCGGTGGCAGGCCTCGGCGATGACCTGCTGGGCCGCGCTGTGCATGGCCGGCACCGGCGGTTCACCGCGGTCGCGCAGCTGCTCGGCGCGCAGGCTCGCAGCGGGCCAGAGGAGGGCGGCCAGGATGAAGGCCGGCGTTACCGGCCGGTCCTCCGCGACGCGACGATCGGTGCTGGCCATGGCGGCGGCCATGAGTTCCGCAGCGCGAACATCCCTCGCCATGTGGTGCTCGGCTTCCGGGAACAGGTGCTCGAGGAGGTGGTGCCGGCGCAGGAGCTTGAGGGTCGCGGCACCGTGCCCGGCCAGGAAGAGCTTCAGGATCTCGTCGAAGAGGCGTGCGGCGGGAATGGAATCGAGCAGCCCAGCCGCTTCCTTGATGGCGGCGGCCGTGTGCTGCTCGATCCGAAAGCCCAGCTTGGCGGCGAAGCGCACGACGCGGAGCATGCGCACCGGATCCTCCCGGTAGCGCTCGTGCGGATCGCCGATGATGCGGATGAGCCGTGCCTGCAGGTCGGCGAGGCCGCCGACCTGGTCGTGCACGGCAAAGTCCCCCGACGAGTAGTACAGCGCATTGATCGTGAGGTCACGGCGGACCGCATCCTCTTCCAGGGTGCCGTAGACATTGTCCCGCAGCAGGACGCCGCTGTCGGCACGCCGTGCCTCGCCCTCGCCGTCGTGGTGGCCGCGAAAGGTGGTCACTTCGATGATCTCGCGGCCGAAACGGACATGAACGATGCGAAAACGCCGCCCGATGATCCGCGAATTGCGGAACAGCCCGTGGACTTCTTCCGGCGTGGCGTCGGTGGCCACGTCGAAGTCCTTGGGGTGTCCGCCGAGAAGCAGGTCGCGGACGGCCCCGCCCACGAGATAGGCCTGGAAGTCCTGGCCGCGCAGCCGGGCCATGACCTTGAGGGCGCTGGGGCTGATGTTCTTGCGGGAAATGCAGTGCTGGTCCCGGGGAATGACCTTCAAGCGCGGGCATCTCTCGTTGTGGAAAAGCGGGATGGTAGCACAGCCCCGACGGCTTCCGGGGAGATCGGGGGAGATCCCTCCCCCGCACAGGTCCACCCCGGGACGGTTATTCTTATGCAGGCAATTATTCTTAGCGGGCGCAGCCGTTCCTGGCATGGCCAGTAGGCGGCCGGGTGGTAAGAAGGAACGACGGGGAAGCGTACTTCCCCATCCAGGTCCATTTTTTTTCTTGCGCTTATTCTTATTGCTGCTGGATTATTTTTATTGTTGAGCGCCCGTAATATTGCATCGCCTGTGCCAATAAGATAAAAGCACTTTAAAAACAATAACATGTGTTTTCTGGTGTGGTGGCCGGTAACGGCTCTGGAGGCCGTTTTGTTACCTTCGGCTACTACCATTTGTTACAGGCAGCGGGCTGGGTAACGCCCCCGGGCCGTCCCGGGGCGGTGCCGGCTAGGAGGCGGCCTTCTTGCCGCGCGGGGCGTTCTTCTTGCGGGGGATATCGAAGCGCTGGCGCCGCTCCCACAGACACTTGCGGCTGATGCCGAGTTTCTGGGCCAGCTCGGTCTCGCTCATGGAGTCCTGGTGCTCGATGACAAAGCGCTGGAAGTAGTCCTCCAGGGACAGGTCTTCCTGGGGGTCGGTATTGCTGTGGCTCGCCTGGCGCTTCTTGGGGCCGCCGATACGCTCGCCCCGCAGGCGGCTGATGTTCACCAGCTCGAGGTCGATGCCGAGGGCCTCGTTGTCGATTTCGTTGCCCTCCGTCAGGATGACGGCCCGCTCGATCGCGTGCTCGAGCTCGCGCACGTTCCCGGGCCACTGGTAGGTCGTGATGGCCTGGATGGCCCGCGGGGAAAGGGCCATGGAACCGCGGCCGAAGCGCTCCACCTGGCGGGCGAGGAGCGTCTCGGCCAGGTACAGGATGTCCTTGCCACGGTCGCGGAGCGCGGGCAGGCTGAGCCGCAGCACGTTGATACGGTAGAACAGGTCCTGGCGGAAACGCCCTTCGGCGGCGAGGGTCTGCAGGTCCCGGTGCGTGGCACAGATCAGGCGCACGTTTACCTTGCGCGAGTGGACCGAGCCGATGCGGCGGATCTCGCCCTCCTGGATGAACCGCAGCAGCCTCGCCTGGGCCTCCATGGGCAGCTCGCCGATCTCGTCCAGGAACAGCGTGCCACCGTCGGCGGCCTCGATGAGGCCCATGCGGTTGGCGTTGGCCCCGGTAAAGGCGCCCTTTTCGTAGCCGAAAAGCTCCGACTCGATCAGCGTCTCGGGGATGGCCGCGCAGTTGACGCAGATCAGTGCCTCGCCGGCGCGCCGGCTCTGGCGGTGAATGGCCCGCGCCACCAGCTCCTTGCCGGTGCCGGTCTCGCCGAGCACGAGCACCGTTGAGTCCGTGGGGGCGAACTTGGCCACATGCGCCAGCAGCCGCTGCATGGCCGGACAGTCGCCGACGATGTCGGGACGGTCGTCATCGCCCTCCGCCGCGGCCTTTGCGGCGGCGCCTTCCTGCCGCGGATGCTCGCTGATGATGCGCTTGACCGCGTTCAGCATGTCGCTGTGGTCGAAGGGCTTGGCGATGTAGTCCACGGCGCCCATGCGCATGGAGTCCACGGCGGAGCGCAGGCTGGCATAGCTGGTCATGATGAGCACGGGGACCTTTCCCGCCTTGCGGATCAGGTCGGTGCCCGGCGCGCCGGGAAGGCGCAGGTCGCTGATGATGAGGTCGAATTCACCGAGGGCGTGGCTGGCTTCCGCTTCGGCCACGGCCCCGGCCTCGGCAACCGCGTAGCCGGAACGTTCCAGCAAGCGGCGCAGGGCGGTGCGGATGACCGGTTCATCCTCGACGACAAGAATCTGCTGCATCGCTTGATCCCTTATCCGACGAGCCCCACAACATACCCTCCCGGCGACGAATTATCCAGCCGCCGTGCCGGCGTCCGCGTTCGCGAGCCTCGTGAACGCGTCGTCGTAGCGGGCCGCGCGCAGGGTCAGGGTGACCCGGGTGCCGGTCGCATGGCCCGAGGGCCCGGGGCTCTCGATGCGCACGCTGCCGCCCATATCCTCGAGGATGCTGTACACCAGCGGCAGCCCGAGGCCCGTGCCCTTGCCCGGGTCTTTCGTGGTGAAGAAGGGCTCGAAGACCCGCGGCAGCAGCGCCGGCGCGATGCCGTGGCCGCAGTCGTCGACGTGAACCTCCACCGCACCGCTGTCCCCTGCCGCGGCGCTGATGGTGACCGCCGCGCCGTCACCGGAGGCGTCACGGGCGTTGCCCAGGAGGTTGATGAAGACCTGCAGCAGGCGCTGGCAATCGGCGAGTACCAGGGTGTCGCGGGGACAGTCGTTGACGAAGCTGACGGGACGCGCGTCGCGGTCCAGGGAGAGCAGGCTGATGGCCTCGTCGATGCAATCGGCGAGGTTGCAGGGCTCGACGCGGGTATCGCCGGCCCCGGAACCCAGGTGGGAGAAGTTCACCAGCGATTCGACGATACGGCTGATGCGGCCCGTCTGCGTGAGGATGTCGTCCGCTGTCTCGCGAACCTCCGCCGGGTCGCAGGACGCGGCCAGGTTCTGGGCGAGGCAGGCGATACCCGTGATCGGGTTGCCGATCTCGTGGGCAACGCCGGCGGCGAGCCTGCCGATGGAGGCGAGGCGTTCGTTGTGCAGGACCTCATCCTGCAGCAGCTGGTAGTCGGTGATGTCCTCCACCAGCAGGAGCCGGTCTGCGTCTTCCGTGGGTGCACTGCAGTGCAGGGTTATCCAGCGCGGCGCCGCCGGGCCGCTGCCGGGAAGTTCGCGCTTGAGCAGCGTGTTCGGCTCGGCCTCCAGGGCATCGGCGAACACCGCCTGCCAGGGCTCCGGCAGTGCGGTCCAGCGCGCCCCGATGGCGTCGGGAGCCTCGATCCCGGTGAGTTCGGCAAGGCTCCGGTTCCAGAGCAGCACCTCGCCATCCACTCCGAGCGAACAGAGCCCCACCGGCAGGGCTTCGAGCGTTTGCCGGTAGTGGCGGCGCAGGTAGTCGAGGTCCGCCGCCAGGCCGGTAAAGCGCCCGGCGGCTTTTTCCAGGCGCTGCTCGAGGAGCGTGAAATCGCCGGCCTCGCCGGGATAGCTCTTGCCGTAAGGCAGGCAGCGGTCGACGATTTCCAGCGCCAGGGCGGGGCCCAGCATGCCGGACAGGTTGGCCTCGATCCGGCTGCGCAGGTGCCTCAGTGCATAGGGCCTGCTCTCGCCCTCGTCAAAACGCAGCTCGCCCAGGGCCCGGTGCACCTCCGCACGCGCCGTGTCTTCTCCGAGCCCCCGGGCCAGCGCCGGGACGAAATCGGCAGCGGCGTGTGCGGCCAGCGTGCGCCGGTGCGGTCTGCTGCCGGAGTCCATGGAGCAGATCTCCGCCGCCACGGTCTCCTCCTGGGAGCGACGGGTCAGTAGAGAGCAGGCGATGAAGGCCGCGCTGTTGGCCAGCAGGGCGAGCAGGCAGCGCAGCGCCCAGTCGTCGCTGTGGCTCGCGGTGATGCCGAGCGTATTGTTCGACAGAACCGGGAGCACCAGCGCCAGGAACCAGATCGCCAGCCCCAGCGCGAGACCCGCCAGCAGGCCGATGCGGTTGGCCCGCGGCCAGTAGGGCGTGAAGATCACCGCCGGCAGAAACTGCAGGGTTCCGCTGAAGGCCAGGAAACCGAGCTCCGGCAGCGACTGCCCGTCGCCGAGGAAGGCAAAGAACGCGTAGCCGCCGAGGATGAGCGCCGTAATGAGGCTCCGACGCAGCCACTTCAGCTGCCGGTAGAGTCCGCGGTCGCCGGCGGCACGGAGGGGGCGGTTCGGCAGTACGAGGTAATTGAGGCACATGTTCGCCAGCGCCAGCGTCGCGACCACGATCACCGCGCTGGCGGCCGAGAGGCCGGCGACGAAAGCCACGCCGCTCACCCAGGGGGCGCCCAGGGCGGTGCCGAGGCCGAGGCCCGCGAAGGAGGCGGGCAGGGAGCTGCCTGCGGCGACGGCTCCCCAGAACACGGGCAGTACCGGCAGCGCCAGCAGCAGCAGGTAGAGAGGCAGGCCCCAGCTCGCCGCGCGCAGGTGCCGGCTGTCGCTGTTCTCGGCGAAGGCCATGTGGAAGATGTGCGGCATGCACACCGCGCCGGCGAAGAAGAGCAGCAGCAGGAGGCGGGCGGCGCCGGCGGGCAGCGGTGGTCCCTCGCCGCGCAGGGAAGCGGGGTTGGCCACGAGCCAGCGCTGAAGGCCGTCGAAGCCGTCGAAGACCTGGCTCAGGGCAACCGCCATGAGCAGCGTCAGGGCCCCGAGCTTGACCAGGGATTCGAAGGCGATGGCGGCCACGAGTCCGGGGTTCCGGTTGGGGTTGGCGGCATTGCGCGTGCCGAAGAGGATCGTGAACACGGTGATGATCACGCAGAAGAGCAGGGCCAGGCCATCGCGGCGGCCGCCCGGCAGGAGGTCGAGGCCGCCGCCGGCGAGGTGATGGATACTGTCGGCGACGGTACGGATCTGCAGCGCGAGCAGCGGCAGCAGGGTGGCACACATGGCGAGGGTCACGGCCGCGCCTACCCAGGGACTGCGGAAGCGGAAGGCCAGCAGATCCGCGAGGGAGGCAAGCTGGTGTACCCGGCACAGGCGCAGGAGGGGCCGCAGCAGCAGCACCGCGAGGAGGAACATCAGCGCAATGCCCAGATAGTACAGCAGGTAGTGATGGCCGTAGAGCGCGGCGAGCGTGAACACGCCGTTGCTGGCCATGCCGCCGCCGATGACCCCGAGGGACAGGACATAGGTCGCCGGGTGCTCCACCACCCGCGCCGGGATCGCGCCGCGGTCGCCGAAGTAGCCCACCAGGAACAGGACGCTCAGGTAGGCGATGATGGCGAGGAGGACCTGGTCCGGGCTAAAGCTCATCGAAGTCCCGGCGCCGCTGGTTCCAGTAGACCCCCGCGATAACCGCGGCCCAGACGATGAAGGGGCGGTACCAGTGCACCGGGTCGGCGAACATCCAGCGTTCGATGCCCGGGAACAGGATGACGGTCAGGGCGACGGCGAGCAGCAGGCCGCGATCGAGGTACATGGCGATGGATCCCGGTGGCCTGCGGCGAGTCTACGAGATGCCCGCAGGGGGGTAAAGGCGCTCGCCAGCCAGCGCTGCGGTCCCGGCCAGGGCCGCCGGTGCCCAGTGCCGTACCGCGTGCTCGAGCAGGGCTGATGGCGTGGCTGCCGTGGCCGGCGGCGATGCCTGGCCGAGCAGCTCGAGAGCCAGGCGCAGATTGGCGGCGGCGCGCCGGTCGTCGAGGGGCGGCGCATGGTTCTGCTTGCTCAGCTTTCTGCCGTCGCCGCCGAGGAGGACGGGGCAGTGGCCGTAGCGGGGCGAGGCATAGCCAAGGCAGGCCTGGAGGTAGCGCTGGCGCGGCGTCACCGACAGCAGGTCGGCTCCCCGGATCACGTCGCTGATGTCCTGGGCCTGATCGTCCACGACCACCGCGAGCTGGTAGGCGTAGAGCCCGTCGCGCCGGCGAACGACGAAGTCCTCCGGGAGCTGCGTGGCAGCGACGTGGCCCTGGATGCGGTCCTCGAAAGCGGTCGGCCAGGCCGGGTCCACCCGCACGCGCAGCGCCGCGGGTCCCTCGCCGTTGCCGCCGCAGCGGCCGCCGCAGGCGCCGTCCGGACCGAGGATGCGCCGCGGGCAGTAGCAGCGGCGCAGCAGCCCTTTGCGCTCGAGGACGTCGAGCGCTTCGTCATAGGCGGCACCGCGGGTGTGCTGGTAGCAGACAGGTCCGTCCCAGTGCAGGCCGTGGGCGCGCAGGCTGGCGATGATGGACCGGCTGGCGCCCGGTTGCTCGCGGGGAGGGTCGATGTCTTCCACACGCAGGAGCCAGCGGCCGCCGTGGGCCCGCGCGTCGAGGTAGCTGGCAAGGGCCGCCAGCAGGGAGCCGAAATGAAGGGGCCCCGTCGGTGAGGGGGCGAAGCGCCCGCAGTAGCTGCCGGCCCCCGGGATCAGCCCAGCTCCTGCCGCTCCTTGATCTCGGCGAGGGTCTTGCAGTCGATGCACAGCGTGGCCGTGGGGCGCGCCTCGAGGCGCTTGATGCCGATCTCCACCCCGCAGGCGTCACAGAAGCCGTAGTCTTCCTGCTCGAGGCGTTCGATGGTGGAGTCGATCTTCTTGATGAGCTTGCGCTCGCGGTCACGGGTGCGCAGCTCGAGGCTGAACTCCTCCTCCTGGGTGGCGCGATCGGCCGGGTCCGGGAAGTTCGCGGCCTCGTCCTTCATGTGCGTGACGGTGCGGTCCACTTCCTGCATCAGCTCGCCCTTCCACTTCAGCAGGATATTCTTGAAGTGGTCCAGCTGCGCGTCGTTCATGTACTCCTCACCACGCTTCGGCTGGTACGGTTCGAAGTTCTTGAACTGGCTGTTCGCGGAGGTCACGGCCTGGGCTTTCGCCCGGGCGCTGCTCTTCGCCCGTGCCTTGCTCCTGGCTGCAGTCTTCGTCTTTGCGGGTGCCTTTGCCTTGGCGGCGGCCTTGCTCTTTGCCGGCGCCTTGGCTTTCGCCTTGGCCGGTGCCTTGCTCTTGGCGGCTGCCTTCTTGCTGGCTGCGGGCTTCTTGGGGGCGGTCTTGGTCGGCATGGTCTGTTCCATCGACGTAATGACGTGGTCTCTGGCGAGCCCCCGCGGCGGAGGGCCAGCGCCGAAGCGCGGTGAAGCTACCAGATATCTAGGATCCATTCCAGAAAAAAGTATGAGGTTCTTCGAAGCTTTCCGGGGCATCCGGCGAAGGGCGCCCCGGCTAGGCGCCGTGCCGGCCCGGTGTCACAATGCCGGCCATGGCACCAGTGACTCACAGGCCCCGCGCCGCGGGCCCGGCCGGGCCCCGCGACCTGCCCGACGACCGTCAGCTCGTCGGCCTCGACGACGGCCACCTCGTGCCCCTCGCCGGCGGTGGGCAGTTGCACCCGGCGGCTGCGGCGGCCTTCGAGGCTCTGCGCGCCGATGCCCGGGCCGCGGGCTTCGATCTCGCCGTCGCCAGCGCCTGGCGGGGCTACGCCCGGCAGCTGGCAATCTGGAATGGCAAGCTGGCCGGCGAGCGGCCGGTGCACGATGACGATGGCCGTCCGGTGGCGATGGCGGACCTCGCCCTCCCGGAGCAACTGGCGGCGGTGCTGCGTTTCTCGGCGCTGCCCGGCACCTCGCGGCACCACTGGGGTACGGACCTCGATGTCTACGATGCGGCGGCGCTGCCGGCGGGGGCGAGGCCGGCCCTGACGCCCGGCGAAGTGGCGCCGGGCGGCGTCTTCGACGCGCTGCACTGCTGGCTGGACGAGCGCATGGCCGCGGGCGAATGCCACGGCTTTTTCCGGCCCTATGCGGTGGATCGGGGCGGCGTCGCCCCGGAGCGCTGGCACCTCAGCTACGCCCCCCTCGCCAGGCGGCTGGCTCCGCGCCTGACCGCCGCCCTGCTCCTGCGCAGCTGGGAGGAGGGCGGGCAGCCCGCCGGACTGTCCGCCCTGGTGGACGCGTTACCGGCGCTGCTCGAACGCTATGTCGCGGTGCCCGAGGGTCGGGCGATGGCCTGAGGGGCAGCGGCCGCTGCCTGCTAACCGCGCTGCTGCTGGTGCAGTTCGCTGTAGTGGTTCCAGTAGTCCTTCTCGGCGGCAGCGATGACCTTGAGGGCCTCTTCCCGCCCGTAGACATGGTCGACCTTGATGTCGATTTCCTTGCCGGGAACCATCTTGTAGGTGGCAAAGTAGTGCTGCAGGCGCTCGACCTTGATCGGCGGCAGGTCGGCGACGTCCTGGGCGTTGCCCCAGATGTTGTCGCCCTCCAGGATGGCGATGATCTTGTCGTCGGCCTCGCCGCCATCGATCATCTGGATGCCGCCCACGACGCGCGCGTTGAGCACGATGTCGGCGCGGTTGATGTGCCGCTCCGAGTACACGCAGATATCCAGCGGGTCGCCGTCGGCCTCGGTGACACCGGGGCAGCGCTTGGCCACTTCCTCGGCGCAGTAGGTGCGCGGAATGAAGCCGTAGAGTGCCGGCGGGCTTGAGGTGGTGCGCTGGGGCCGGTCGACCACGAGAAAGCCGGAGCTCTTGTCGAGCTCGTACTTGACCACGTCCGTGGGCAGCATCTCGACGTACACCTGCACGATATCCTCCGGCGCGTCGTCCATGCGCGCGTGGAGACCGTGCCAGGGGTGACGGCGCCAGCGGTTGAATTTCTCGTTCCTGTACATGCGTGCCTCGTGAGCGGTTGCCGGAAAAGGCGCGGATTGTACCGGGTGCCCGCGGAAAAATCTCCCTGCTCAGATGTCGAAGCGGGTCTTCAGCCGCCGGGGCACGAGCCTGTGCTTGAGCCGCGGGTAGCGCGGCAGGCCGCCGGCGTAGGGCGGGTAGGCCTCGCCCTGGATCAGCGGCGCGAGGTAGTCGCGGGCTGCGGCAGTGATGCCGAAGCCGTCGCGGCTGATGTAGCGGCGCGGCATCTTCTTCTCGCGGTTCGCGACCTTCGCCAGCGGCGCCTCGCCGATGGACCAGCGGTAGCGCTTGCCGCTGCCGCGGACGATCGCTGGCATGACCGCGTTGTGGCCGGCCAGGGCGAACTCCACCGCCGCCCTGCCCACCGCATAGGCCTGGTCGAGGTCGGTCTGCGAGGCGATGTGACGGGCGGCGCGCTGGAGGTAGTCCGCAACCGCCCAGTGGTGCTTGTAGCCGAGCTCGCTGCGGACCATGTCGGCGAGGGTCGGTGCCACGCCGCCGAGCTGGGCGTGGCCGAAGGCATCGCGGGTACCGGCATCGGCAAGGAAGGTGCCGTCGGCGTACTGGGTGCCCTCGGAGGCGACGATGACGCAGTAGCCGGCCTTCTTTACCGTCGCCTCCACCTTTTTCAGGAAGCGCTCGCGATCGAAGGCGATTTCCGGGAACAGGATCACGTGGGGCGCTTCCGACGGGCCCGCGCCGGCCAGGCCCGCCGCGGCGGCGATCCAGCCGGCGTGGCGGCCCATGACCTCGAGGATGAAGACCTTGGTGGAGGTCTCGCACATGGAGGCGACGTCCATGGCTGCCTCCCGCGTGGACACGGCCACGTACTTGGCTACGGAGCCGAAGCCCGGGCTGTTGTCCGTGAGCGGCAGGTCGTTGTCGATGGTCTTGGGCACGTGGATGGCCTGGATCGGGTAGCCCATCGCTTCGCCGAGCTGCGACACCTTGAGGCAGGTGTCCGCGGAGTCGCCGCCGCCGTTGTAGAAGAAATAGCCGATGTCGTGGGCGTGAAAGACCTCGATGAGTCGCTCGTACTCGGCCCGGTTCTCCTCGAGGGACTTCATCTTGTGCCGGCAGGAGCCGAAGGCACCGGCCGGGGTGTGCATGAGCCCGCGGATCGCCGCCGCAGTCTCGGCGCCGGTGTCGATGAGTTCCTCCCGGAGCGCGCCGATGATGCCGTTGCGCCCGGCGTAGACCTTGCCGATGGCGCCACGGTTGGCGCGGGCGGTCTCGATCACGCCGCAGGCGGACGCGTTGATTACCGGCGTCACGCCGCCGGACTGGGCATAGAAGGCGTTCCTGCGAGGGGTTTTCCTGGACGGTTTCTGGGGCTTTTCCTGGGCCATGGGACACTCCCGGCGCTGCGCGACGCAACGAGGATACGCGATTCGCGGGGGACTGTGCACCGCGTGGCGCGTGCTACCATGCGCGGCATTTTCCGGAGACCCACCCGTGGCGCAACACCTCCATCTTCTCGGCATCTGCGGCACCTTCATGGGCGGCCTGGCGCAGCTGGCCGCGGCCCGTGGTTTCCGCGTGACCGGTTCCGATGCCAACGTCTACCCCCCCATGAGCACGCAGCTCGAGGCGGCGGGGATCGGCCTGATGGAGGGCTATGCAGCGGAGCACCTGGAGCCCGCGCCGGATCTCGTGGTGATCGGCAATGCCCTGTCCCGGGGCAACCCGGCGGTGGAGGCCGTGCTCGCCCGGGGCCTGGACTACTGCTCCGGCCCGGAGTGGCTCGCCCGCGAGGTACTGCGCGGCCGCTGGGTCCTGGGGGTGGCGGGAACGCACGGCAAGACCACGACCAGCAGCCTGCTCGCGTGGATCCTCGAGGACGCGGGCCTCGCGCCCGGCTTCCTCATCGGCGGCGTGCCCGGCAACTTCGGGGTATCCGCTCGCGAGGGCGCCGGCCGTTACTTCGTGGTCGAGGCCGACGAGTACGATACGGCCTTCTTCGACAAGCGTTCCAAGTTCGTCCACTACCGGCCGAAGACCCTGGTGCTCGGCAACCTCGAGTACGATCACGCCGACATCTTCCCGGACCTCGCCGCCATCCAGCGCCAGTTCCATCACCTCGTGCGCTGTGTACCGGGCAACGGGCGCATCCTGCGGCCCGGGAACTGTGCCGCGCTGGACGCCGTGGAAGCCATGGGCTGCTGGACGCCGGTGGAACGCTGGTCCCTCGCCGCTCCCGGGAAAGCACCGGAGGCCGCGGACTGGCAGGGGCGCCTGGAGGACGGGGGCGGCATGCACCTGTCCGTGCGCGGTCCCGGCGGCGAGGGCGGTCGCGTTGCCTTGCCCCTGCCGGGGCGGCACAACGCGAACAATGCGCTGGCCGCGGTGGCCGCCGCCGCGCACGCGGGTGTTGCACCGGCGCGGGCCCTCGACGCCCTGGCCCGCTTCCGGGGCGTGAAGCGCCGCCTCGAACTGCTTGGCGAGATCGCCGGCGTGCGGCTCTACGACGACTTCGCGCACCATCCGACGGCGATAGCGGCGACCCTGGGAGCCCTGCGTGCCCGCGGCGGCAGCGGCCGGCTGCTCGCGCTCGTGGAACCGCGCTCGAATACCATGCGTATGGGTAGGCACCGGGAAAGTCTCGCCGCTTCCGTCGCCGACGCCGATCGCGTCTACTGGTACCAGCCGCCGGGCATGGACTGGTCACTCGATGACGTGGCCGCCGCGGGCACCGTCCCGGCTTCCGTCAGTGACGACGTTGAAGACCTCGTGGCGACCGTTGTCGGAGAGGCGCAGCAAGGAGACCAGATCGTGATCATGAGCAACGGCAGCTTTGCCGGTATCCACCAGCGCCTGCTGGACGCGCTTCGGGCGGTGCACGGCGCATGAGCCATTACCTCCTGGCGCTCTACGAGCGTGTCGTTCTGCGTCACCCGGTCATCGTCCTGGTGCTGCTTGCGCTGCTGACCGCGGGCGCCCTGTCCCAGCTGGGCAAGCTGCGCATCGATGCCTCCGCGGACTCGCTGCTGTTGCAGGGGGATCCGTCCCTGGAGTTCTACCGCGAGGTGTCGAAGCGCTACGCCTCGGAGGATTTCCTGCTCCTGACCTGGCAGCCCGATGCGCCGCTCTTCGCCGATGCCTCCCTGGACCCCCTGAAGCGCATGGCGGATGAGCTGCGGGAGCTGCCCGGTGTTTCGTCGGTGGTTACCGTCTGGGACGTGCCGTTGCTCGAGACGCGCCCGCTCAGCCTCTCGGCGGTGACGTCCGGCGATCCGCTGCCCAGCCTCCGGGACCCGACCGTCGATCGCGAGGCCGCCCTCGCCGAGTTCACCAGCAGCCCCCTCTACACGGACCTGCTCGTCGGCCGTGACGGCGAGGTCACGGCGGTGCAGGTCAACCTCGAGCGGGATGAGCGCTACTTCGAGCTGCTCCGGGAGCGGGAGGCGCTGCGCGAGAAGAAAGAGGCACTCAGCGCGGAGGAAGCCGAACGCCTCGCCGAGGTCGAGGCCGCCTTCAAGGCGCACAGCGCGGTCCTCCTCGAACAACAAAGCGAGCTGGTCGCCTCGGTCAGGGCCATTGCCGACCGCTACCGGGAGCACGCGCGCATCTTCGTCGGTGGCGTGCCCATGATCGCCGCGGACATGGTCGACTTCGTGCGCAGCGATCTCGTCGTGTTCGGCAGTGCCATCATCCTGGTGATGCTGTTCGTCCTTGCCATCGTTTTCCGCCGCGTCCGCTGGACGGTCATCCCGCTCCTCACCTGCAGCGTCACCGTGACCCTCATGCTCGGCCTGCTGGCCGCGCTCGACTGGCGCTTGACGGTGATCTCCTCCAACTTCGTCGCGGTGCTGCTCATCGTCACCCTCGCCATCGCCATCCACCTCGTGGTGCGCTACCGCGAGCTCCACGCGCTGCACCCCGAGGGCGACCGGTGCCAGCGTGTCCGCGACACGGTGCGCCTGATGTTCGTACCCTGTGCCTACACGGCGCTTACGACCATGGTGGCCTTCGTGTCGCTGGTCGTTTCCGACATCCAGCCGGTGATCGACTTCGGCTGGATGATGACCCTCGGCATCGCCGTGGCCTTCCTGGTCTGCTTCTCGCTGCTGCCGGCGCTCGTGCTCCTCTGGCCCAGGGGCCGCCCGGTGCGCCACACGGGCGCCGACGCGCCGCTCACGCTGCACTTCGCACGCTTTGCCGACCGGCACGGTCGCTCGGTGCTGTGGACCAGCGCTGCGCTTATCGTCGTGGTGGTGGTCGGTGTGTCCCAGCTCCGGGTGGAGAATCGTTTCATTGATTACTTCAAGGAATCCACCGAGATCTACCAGGGCATGGAGCTGCTAGATTCGCGGCTGGGGGGCACGATACCCCTGGATATCGTGTTGTCCGCGCCCGACGCCACGGCGCCCCTGCCCGGGCTTTCCCCCGCAGGCGAGGGCGGTGGCGAGCCGGTAGCGGCAGACGATCCCTTCGCGGAGGATGCGCTGGCCTTCGACGGCCCGGAGCAGAACGACGACTCCGCGGAGTCCTTCGCCAATGACGACCCGTTTGCCGAAGAGGATCCCTTCGCCGGCGACGGGGATCCCTTCGCGGGGAGCGGCGAGTCCTTCGAGCCGAGCTACTGGTTCAGTCTCGAGGGCATGCGGACCATCGATGCCGCCCATGACCTCGTGGCCTCGCGGGAGGAGACCGGGAAGGTCCTGTCCCTGGCAACCACCTTCAGCGTCGTGCGTGAGCTCCTCGGCGATGACATCGGCAGCGTCGAGCTCGCCCTGGTGCAGCGCAGCCTCCCGGAGGAGGTGGCCCGGCAGCTGGTCGACCCCTACTTCGACGGGGAGCACGAGGAGGCGCGGATCACGGTGCGCGTGAAGGAAACCAGCAAGACGCTGCGGCGGGACCGGCTGCTCCGCGAGTTGTCCGCCGACCTCGCGGCGCTCGATGCGCTGTCCGCCGAGGATATCCGCCTGACCGGCATGCTGGTCCTCTACAACAATGTGCTGCAGAGCCTGTTCCGCTCGCAGATCCTCACCCTCGGCGCGGTCTTCCTCGCCATCCTGGTGATGTTCTGGGTGCTGTTCCGCTCCTTCTCGCTGGCCATGGTGGCGCTCGCGCCGAACCTGCTGGCGGCGACGCTGGTGCTCGGCATCATGGGCCTCGTTGGCATTCCCCTGGATATCATGACCATTACCATTGCGGCGATTGTCGTGGGTATCGGGGTGGACGACTGCGTGCACTACGTCTATCGCTTCCGGGAAGAGTTCCGCGGCGACCGGGACTACCTCGCGGCCATGTACCGCAGCCACGGCAGTATCGGCCGGGCCATGTATTACACGACCATCACTATCGTCATCGGCTTCTCCATGCTCACCCTGTCGAATTTCACGCCCAGCATCTACTTCGGCGTGCTGACCGTGCTGGCTATGACCGCAGCGGTGCTCGGCGCGCTGCTGCTCCTGCCGCGGCTGATCATCCTCTTCCGCCCCCTCGGGCCGGAGGGGGCGTGATGGAGTGTCGTCCGGGTTGTGGCGCCTGCTGTATTGCGCCGGCGATCACGCAGCCCTTCCAGGGCATGCCGGCGGGCAAACCCGCGGGCGTGCGCTGCGTGCACCTGCAGGAGGACCTGCGCTGCGGACTGTTCGGCCGCCCCGAGCGGCCGGTCTGCTGTGAGCGCTTCCAGGCCGAGCCGGCCTTCTGTGGCGACAGCCGCGACGAGGCGCTGCTGATTCTCACCGAGCTGGAGGCCTGGAGCGTCCCCGCATGAGCGAGCGCACGGAGATTCCCCTGTTTCCCCTGTCCTCGGTGCTGGTGCCCTACGGGCGCATGGCGCTGCAGATCTTCGAGCAACGCTACCTCGACCTCGTGCGCAGCTGCATGCGCGAGAGTTCGGGCTTCGGCGTTGTCTGGCTGCGCGCCGGCAGCGAAGTTGCCGGTGGCGCCGCGGAGCTGGGCGCGGTGGGCACCTATGCCCGCATCGTCGACTGGGACCAGCTGCCCAATGGCCTCCTCGGCCTCACCGTCGAGGGCGGTGAGCGCTTCCACCTGCACCGGCACTGGCGCCTGGCGAACGAGCTGAACATGGGTGAGGTCAGCTTCGGGCCGCCGCTCGCGCCCGTGCCCATGAGAGAGCGCTGGGAAGGGCTCGCGCGGCTCCTGGAGGGGCTGGAGGCGCATCCCCACGTGCAGCGCCTTGCCCTGCCCGTCGACCGGGCGAACGCGGCGCAGGTGGCGGGAACCCTGCTGCAGCTGCTGCCGTTGGAGGAGTCGGAGAAATACCGTCTGCTGGGCCTTGCCTCGGCCGAGGACCTGCTTGCGGAACTCGACCGCTTGCTCAACGAGATCAGCGGCGGCGACTGACTACTCCGCCGTTTCCACTGCCGGGGGCGGCCAGCCGCCGAGCGCCTGCCAGCGATTGACGATCGTGCAGAACAGCTGCGCGGTGCGCTCCGCGTCATAGGCAGCGGAGTGGGCCTCGCTGTTGTCGAAGGTGATGCCGGCGCCGGCGCAGGCCTTGGCGAGCACCGTCTGCCCGAAGGCCAGGCCCGCCAGGGTTGCGGTGTCGAAGTAGGAGAAGGGGTGGAAGGGGTTGCGCTTGATGTCGCAGCGCTCGACGGCGGCGTTCACGAAGCCGGCGTCGAAGTGCGCGTTGTGGGCGACGAGGATCGCCCGGTTGCAGCCCTGTTCGCGCAGCTCCCGGCGCACGGCGAGGAACAGGTCGCCCAGGGCCTCGCGCTCCTCGATGGCCTCCCGGAACGGGTGCCAGGGGTCGATACCCGTGAAGTCCAGGGAGGCCTGCTCGATGTTGGCGCCCTCGAAGGGTTTCACGTGGTGACTGATGGTGCGGTGCACGGTGAGCGTGCCGTCTGGCGCCATGCGCAGGAGCGTTGCCGCGATTTCCAGGATGGCATCGGTGGCGGCGTTGAAGCCCCCGGTCTCGATGTCGATGACGACGGGCAGGAAGCCGCGAAAGCGGCCGGCCATGGCCGAGGCCGTGCCTTCGCTCATGCGACCTGCCAGGGCAGCGCTTCCCCGGCCCGGAGCGGCACCAGGACATCCTCGCCGAGGGGCAGCGAGGCGGGTACCTGCTGCTCGCCACGGGTGAGCGTGATCGTCTCCTCGTTGACGGGCAGTCCGTAGAAGGCGGGCCCGTGCAGCGAGGCGAAGCCCTCCAGGCGCTCCAGCGCGCCGAGGCTGTCGAAAACCTCGGCGTAGAGCTCCAGGGCCGCATGCGCGGTGTACACACCGGCACAGCCACAGGGCGATTCTTTCGCGCTGCGGGTGTGCGGCGCCGAGTCCGTGCCGAGGAAGAAGCGCGGGTTGCCGCTGGTGGCCGCCCTGCGCAGGGCTTCCTGGTGCCGGGCGCGCTTGAGGATGGGCAGGCAGTAGTAGTGCGGGCGGATGCCGCCGGCCAGCATGTCGTTGCGGTTGAGGAGCAGGTGGTGTGCCGTGATGGTGGCCGCCACGCCGTCGCGGGCCTCGCTGACGAAGGCCACCGCGTCGGCGGTGGTGATGTGTTCGAGGACCACCCGCAGGCCCGGGAAGCGCTCGACGATCGGCGCCAGGTGCCGGTCGATGAAGACCCGTTCCCGGTCGAAGATATCGATGTCCGCGTCGGTGACCTCCCCGTGCACCAGCAGCGGCAGGTCCGCGGCCTCCATGGCCTCGAGCACCGGGTAGAGCGCATCGAGGGCGGCAACGCCGGCGTCGGAGTTCGTGGTGGCGCCGGCGGGATAGAGCTTTACCGCGTGGACGACGGGGCTTTCGGCGGCGCGGTGGATCTCGTCGCTGCCGGTGCCGTCGGTCAGGTAAAGGGTCATGAGCGGTTCGAAGCGCCGCGGCAGGTCCGCCATGGCCGCGTCGATGCGCGCGCGGTAGGCCTTGGCAAGGGCCACGGTCGTCACCGGCGGCGTCAGGTTGGGCATGACGATGGCGCGGCCCATGTAGCGGGCCATGTCCCGGCAGGTCTGCGCCAGGGCGTCGCCGTCGCGGAGATGGACATGCCAGTCGTCCGGGCGGCGGAGAGTCAGGGTGGTCACGGCAGGAGCTTCGCGGGCTTTGGACACAGCGTGATGCTACCGTAAATGGTGGCCCCCTGTCCGCTCCCGCGGTGCCGGGTCGCGGGACGCATCAGGCCGGGAGGCCGGGCCCGGCGGGTGACAGGCAGCGAAGTACCCGCAGGGGACACCCGTTGCGGGAAGCCCCTGGCCCCCGCGGTTGCTGGGCATCAACCCCCCGCGGCGGTACACTGCGCGCGGTTTTTCGAGGGAGGAAAGGGCGCATGACAGACAGCAACAAGGTAGTGCTCGCCTATTCCGGCGGCCTGGACACGTCCGTGATCGTGCGCTGGCTGCAGGAACACTATGGCTGCGAGGTGGTGACCTTCACCGCCGATATCGGCCAGGGCGAGGAGGTCTCGCCGGCCCGGGCCAAGGCGGAGGCGCTGGGGGTCAGGGAGATCTACATCGAAGACCTGCGGGAGGAGTTCGCCCGCGACTTCGTCTTTCCCATGTTCCGCGCCAACACGGTCTACGAGGGTGAGTATCTGCTGGGCACGTCCATCGCCCGGCCGCTCATCGCCAGGCGCCTCATCGAGATCGCCAACGAGACCGGTGCCGACGCGATCTCCCACGGGGCCACCGGCAAGGGCAACGACCAGGTGCGCTTCGAACTGGGTGCCTACGCGCTCAAGCCCGGTATCCGCGTCATCGCCCCCTGGCGGGAATGGGATCTGGGTTCCCGTGAGTCGCTCATGGCCTACTGCCAGCAGCACGACATCCCCGTCGATTTCGCCAGCCAGAAAAAGAAATCGCCGTACTCCATGGACGCCAACCTCCTGCACATTTCCTACGAGGGCGGGGTGCTGGAAGACCCGTGGACCGAGTGCGAGGAGGACATGTGGCGCTGGAGCGTGAGCCCCGAGGCGGCGCCGGACCAGCCCACCTACCTCGAGCTCAGCTACCGCGGCGGTGACATCGTCGCCATCGACGGCGAGGAGCTGACCCCGGCGGCGGTCATCGAGCGCCTCAATGCGGTGGGCGGTGCCAATGGCATCGGTCGCCTCGATATCGTGGAGAACCGCTACGTGGGCATGAAGTCCCGCGGCTGCTACGAGACGCCCGGGGGCACGATCATGCTGCGCGCGCACCGGGCCATGGAGTCGCTGACCCTGGACCGGGAGGTGGCGCATCTCAAGGACGAGCTGATGCCGCGCTACGCCGAGCTGATCTACAACGGCTACTGGTGGTCGCCGGAGCGGGAGATGCTGCAGGCGGCGATCGACCAGTCGCAGGCCCACGTCAACGGCGTGGTGCGCCTGAAACTCTACAAGGGCAACGTCATCGTCGTCGGCCGCCAGTCGGCGAACGACAGCCTCTTCGACGAGCATATCGCCACCTTCGAGGAGGACGCCGGTGCCTACGACCAGGGTGACGCCGAGGGCTTCATCAAGCTCAACGCCCTGCGCCTGCGCATCGCCGCCGGCAAGGGGCGCGGGCTCGGCGGGCGCTGAGGCGATGGACGCCGCCACGGAGCGCACGGATGTCGTCATCGTCGGTGCCGGCCTGTCCGGCATCGGTGCCGCCTGGCATTTGCAGCAGCACTGCCCCGATCGCGATTACCTGATCCTCGAAGCCCGGGATGCCATCGGCGGCACCTGGGATCTTTTCCGCTACCCGGGTATCCGCTCGGATAGCGACATGCACACCCTGGGCTACAAATTCAGGCCCTGGCGCGACGGCAAGGCCATTGCCGACGGTCCGGCGATCCGCGCCTATGTGCGCGACACGGCCCGGGAGGGTGGCATCGACCGCCGCATCCGGTTCCGCCAGCGGCTGACGGAAGCCCATTGGGACAGCGCCACCGCCGAGTGGCGGCTGGTCATCGAGGACGGTGCGACGGGCGCGGTGCGGGAACTGCGCACCGGGTTCCTGCTCATGTGCGCCGGCTACTATCGCTACGACCGCGGCTACACGCCCGACTACCCGGGCCGTGGAGACTACCGGGGGGTCTTCATTCACCCGCAGTTCTGGCCCGAGGAGCTCGACTACGCCGGCAGGCGCGTGGTGGTCATCGGCTCGGGGGCCACGGCGATGACGCTCGTGCCCGCGCTCGCGGAGCGGGCGCAGGAGGTGGTGATGCTGCAGCGCTCACCGACCTGGGTGATCTCCCGCCCCGCGCGGGACCGCCTTGCCAACGCGTTGCGCGCCCTGCTGCCGGATACCTGGGCTTACGCTCTTACGCGCTGGAAGAACACCGCCCTGCAGCAGTGGTTTTACCGGCGCACCCGCGTCGCGCCCGGGAAGGTCCGCCGCGCGCTCTTGCGCCGGCTCCGCCGCGCCCTGGGCCCGGACTACGACGTGGAGCGTCACTTCACGCCGCGCTACGACCCGTGGGACCAGCGTCTCTGCCTGGTGCCGGACGGAGACCTGTTCGATACGCTGAAGGAGGGAAGCGCCCGGGTGGTGACGGACACCATCGAGCGTTTCACGGAAAGCGGCATCCGCCTCTCGTCCGGCGAAGAGCTGCAGGCGGACATCATCGTCAGTGCTACCGGTCTCGAGGTGGAAGTGCTCGGCGGTGTGTCCTTCAGCGTCGACGGCGAGCCGGTGGACTTCGCCCGCACCTGGACCTACAAGGGGATCATGTGCAGCGGCGTGCCCAACCTGGTTTCCGTGTTCGGCTACATCAACGCCTCCTGGACGCTGCGCGCCGATCTCACCGCGGAATGGACCTGCCGGCTGCTCAACTACCTGGGTGAGCACCGCCTCGCGGCGGCCACGCCGACGCTGCCGGCGGAGCTGGCCGCCATGCCGGAGCGGGACTGGATCGACGACTTCTCGCCGGGCTACCTGCGCCGGGTAATGCACCGCTTCCCGAGGCAGGGTGACCGGGAGCCGTGGGTTAATCCGCAGGATTATCGCGCGGACCGGAAGCTGTTCCTCGAGGAGCCCATCGATGACGGTGCGCTGGTGTTCAGCGGCGCGGAGAAGGGGAGCAGCCGGGCCGCCTGACCTGCCGCCGCCAGCGGCGGCGCGGGTCCGTGTCGGCCGCTGCCCCGGGGGCCTCAGGAGCCCTCGGGGTCATCGTCGTCCGCTTCATCATCGTCGGTGTCATCGTCGTCATCATCCCGGTCACTCTCGTCATCGATGCCATCATCTTCCGCGTCTTCCCCGTCTTCCCTGTCGTCTCCGTCTTCCCTGTCGTCTCCGTCTTCCCTGTCGTCTCCGTCGTCTCCGTCTTCCTCGTCGGCGGTGTCGTTGCCGGCGTCATCGTCTGCCTCGAGGAAGTTGCCGTCGAGGTCGAAGGTGAGCTCGATGCCGTTGACCAGCACGACCTCGTACTCGTCCTCGTCCCGGAAGGCAATAGCGATATCCTTGCCGGGGTAGTTCGCATCGACGAATTCGATAATGGCCCGGGGCAGGTCCGGGCCGGCGACCGGCTCCTCGTCGTCATCACGGAAGTCGCGTTCTCCGTCGAGCACCGCCTCGAACTCGAACTCGACCTCCTCGGCGTTTCCATCGTTGTCCTCGTCTTCGACCTTTACCAGTGCGCCGATGTCGAGGTTGCCGTAGAACGCGGCCGGCTCGATATCGTCATCCACGGCATTCTCGAAAGCCGCGCCGGCCGTGGTGAAGGTCACGCCGAGGAGGGTCAGGCTGCTGCCCTCGACGAAGGCCTCGACCGGGGCCTGCAGCAGGCGCTCGTCGTTGTCCTCGTCGCGATCGATGCGGGTGGCCAGGAGACGGTTGCCGTCCTGCACCGCTTCGGCCTCGACGTAGTCGCCGCTGCGCAGGTCGTCGAGCGTGAGGAAGGGCAGGGCGTCCCGGTCGTCATCGAACAGCGTGCGGCTGTCCGTGCCGAGTTCGACGGTGCCGCCTGCGAAGCCTAGGGTCACGGTGCCCGCTGCCGCATCGACTCCCGTTGCCGGCGCCTCCAGCTTGATGCGGCCGCGCCGGGCCTGGACGCGGCCGGCGACCAGGACGCTGCCGTCCCAGGTGCCGTCGATCTCGACGACGGCGCCGTTGCGCAGGGTCAGGCCCGCCGGTTCGCGGTCAGCCATCGCCGCATCCACGGGCACCCCGCCGACGCGGAAGCTGCCATCGTCGACATAGGCGACGACGGCGCCTTCCACGCGTGCGGCCTCGCCGGCGGTGAAACGTGCGGCGGGGTCGTCGTCGCCGCTGACGCGCTGCGCGACCAGCGTGGTGCCCTGCAGTGTGCCGCGCACCTCGACCCGTTGGCCGTTGGCCAGCGCGCCGCCGGGCAGGTCCTCGAGGGTCGCGTTGCCCGCCTCCACGACGCGATCGCCGAGGAAGAAGGTGGCGCCGGAGAGGCCGGCTACCACCCCCTTCAGCGAGACCGTACCCTGGCCCGGGAGGAAGTCCTCGTCGCGGTCGATGCGCGTGGCGCGAAGGCGACCGTCCGCTTCCTCGTAGCCAGAGACCTCGACCACGTCGCCGACGGCGAGCGTGTCGAAGGAGACGTCCTCGAAGACCGTACCCGTTCGCTCCGCGATGACCCGGCGCCCGAGGATCGTCAGCTGCAGCGTGGTGGCGTCGGCATTGGCTTCTAGGCTGTCTACCGGGCCCTTCAGTTCGGCGTCGAAGACGACGCGCTCGGCCGTGCCGTTGGCGCCATCGTCAGCCACGGTCCCCGTGACGGTCACCACCATGCCAAGGCCGAGGTCGGCCTCGCTGGCACTCTCGCCGTTGACGGTGATCTCGGCCTCATCGACGTCGAAGCGCACGCCGTTGACGAAGATGCTGCCCGTGCCGTTGATTGTACCGCTGCTGGTGAGGCCGGTGCCGCCGATGCCGCCCCCCGTATCGCCCCCCGGGGGCAGGGGTGCGGCCGCGGCGATGTCGCCGCCTCCGCCTCCTCCGCCGCAGGCGTTGAGGCAGACAAGAAGGACGGCGCAGCTGGCCAGGCGAAGGGGGACGGCGTTCATGGTTCCGGATCCTCGTCGATCTCGTCGTCGTAGTAGTAGATGCCGACGGCGACGTAGCGGGCGCGCTCGTCCTCACCGGCTTCCGGGTCCACCTGGTGCTCGGAAAGCCACCGGTGGTAGGTCTCCAGCAGCGCCTGGGATTGCTCGGTGGATAGCGAGCGGAAGGCGGGCAGGGCGCTCGCGCGGACGCTGTGGTTGGAGACCTTGCGCTGGAAGACCCGCCGGGCCTTTTCAGTGCTGATGTTGTGGCCGATGGTGGCCACCAGCTCGCCGGCGTCCCGGCCGAGGATCTCGAGGTGCTCCACCGGCGTCTGCGTCGGCAGGTAGGCGCGCTCCCGGAGCAGCACCCGGCCCTCCTCGACGACGGCGGTATTGCTGGCCTCGAGGATCGTCAGCATGGCGCTTGGCGGGATATCGCCGCTGTAGTCCTTCACCAGCTCGGCGAAGCTGTGGGCCCCCTCCAGGGGCAGGGCTGCCGGTTCGCCGCGCTCATCCCGGAAGCGCGGGTCCACCAGCCAGCCGCTGACCACCCGGATCGCCCGGTTGTAGCGGCGGGCACGGTCGCTGCCGGCCTCGAGGTCGAGCTCGTGGACCCGCTTGGCCTCCTTGCGCGTGAGGCCCGTGAGGGCGGACACGGCGGAAATGCTGGGGCGCTTGCCCAGCGCCTGCAGGTGGCGCAGCCCCTCGTCCGTGTAGGCCTTGCGCGCCAGTTCGGCAAAGGTGCCATAGGCCATGCCGTGCCGCAGCAGGATGCGGACCAGGGGCTTGAGCAGCCGGTAGACGGCGTGGCGAAGGGCGCTGGTGAGTTCGTCGGGCATTCTGGGAATTTTATCCCAACCAAAGACGTCGTCAAGAGCAATACCCGCCCCTGATCGATCCGACCGATCAATCTTATCAGAATTTACCGTTTCACCGATGCATCCAGCGACCGTACCCTCTTGATGTTCAGGACAGCAGTCCCCATCTGGACCTGGCAAGTCCTTAAACACCCAACTTCAAGGAGGATTCATCCATGAGCACGCAATCGCGCGTCCCGGAAGTCACGTTCAAGTGTCGCGTCCGCGACGAGTCCATCGGCGGCGACAACCCCTATCGCTGGGAAGACAAGACCACCGCCGACATTTTCGGCGGCAAGAAGGTCGTACTCTTCTCCCTTCCGGGCGCCTTCACGCCGACCTGCTCCTCGAACCATCTGCCCCGCTACGACGAACTCTACGACGAGTTCAAGGCGCAGGGCGTGGACGAAGTGGTGTGCCTGTCCGTGAACGACGCCTTCGTCATGTTCAAGTGGGGCAAGGAGCAGGGCAACAAGAACATCTTCCTGCTGCCGGACGGTAACGGCGAATTTTCCCGGAAGATGGGCATGCTGGTCGACAAGTCCAACCTGGGCTTCGGCATGCGCTCCTGGCGCTATTCCATGCTGGTCAATGACGGTGTGATCGAGAAGATGTTCGTCGAGCCGGACTTCGGCGACAACTGCCCGACGGACCCCTTCGAGGTTTCCGACGCCGATACCATGCTCGCCTACCTCAAGGGCACCGAGTCCGAAGGCGTCAGCGAGCCGCGCAAGGCCTTCGTCGGCTGAGACGACCCCGCAAACCCCTGAAAGGTCCTTTGGGCCCCGGGGCGCGTTGGCGCCCCGGGGTTTTTTGTGCTTCGCCGGTTTCCCGGACGAAGACAGGACTTTTCCCGTGTTCACTCGTTGTTCCCGGTTTATCTCGTTCCCGGTTTATCCTAGTTTGCCGGGACGGCTGCCGGGGGGTGCCCCCAGTCGCTCCCCGATACACGCTTGGTGGGGGCACCCCCCGGCACCCGCCCCTACCGCCCTGGATCCACTCCTGCCGCCTTGGGACTATGCAATACGTTAGGGGTTAGTGCGGAATACTTCTCTCACAAAGCGTGTATCGGGGAGCGACTGAGAGCAGTATTCCGCGCTCACACCGGCATGCTGCGATGAGCCCCTGGCGGTCCAGCCACAGCCTTCCGCGTATGGCCTCTCCCCCCGGGAGGCGCTTTTCCTCGAGCGTGAGGATGCTACCATTCGCCCCTTTACCGGATCCGGAGCAGCAGCATGATTCGACGTTTTGCCACCGCCCTTTCCCTCACCTGGCTGGTCGCGGCCGCGCCGATGGCCGGCGCGGCTGAAGCGACCGGAGAGGCGGCCGAGAAAAGCCCCTTCGCCGGCCTCGCCTGGCGCAACATCGGACCGGCCTTCATGTCCGGCCGCATTGCCGATGTCGCCTGGGACCCGACGGACCCCAGCACCTGGTACGTGGGCGTCGGCTCCGGGGGCGTTTGGAAGACGACCAATGCCGGGACTACCTGGAGCCCCGTGTTCGACGACCAGCCCGTTTATTCCATCGGCTCCGTCGCGGTCGACTCGGGCAACCCGAGCCGGGTCTGGGTCGGCACCGGCGAGAACGTCGGCGGCCGCCATGTCGGTTTCGGTGACGGCATCTACCGCTCCGACGACGGCGGCAAGAGCTGGCAGAACATGGGGCTGGCCGAGTCCGAGCACATCTCGACGATCGTCGTGCATCCCGAGGATCCGGATACGGTCTGGGTCGCCGTGCAGGGGCCGCTCTGGTCCCCCGGTGGCGAGCGCGGGCTGTACATGACCACGGACGGCGGCGAGAGCTGGGAGAAGACCCTGGGTGGCGGCAAGTGGACCGGGGTGACCGATGTGGTCATCGACCCGCGGAACCCGGACGTGCTCTACGCGGCCACCTGGCAGCACCACCGCACCGTCGCTGCCTACATGGGCGGCGGCCCGGAGAGCGGCCTGCATCGCTCCGAAGATGGCGGCCGCAGCTGGACGCGCCTCAAGAAGGGCCTGCCGGAAGGCAACATGGGCAAGATCGGCCTCGCCATTTCACCCCAGGACCCGGACGTGGTCTACGCGGCCATCGAGCTCGACCGCCGCACCGGCGGCGTCTGGCGCTCTTCCGACCGCGGCGCCTCCTGGGAGAAGGGCGCCGATGCGGTTGCCGGCGGGACCGGCCCGCACTATTACCAGGAGCTCTATGCCAGCCCGCACCGCTTCGACGAGCTCTACCTCGTCGGCGTACGCGTGCAGAAGTCCACGGACGGCGGCAAGACCTTCGAGACCATGGCGACGCAAACGCAGCACAGTGATATCCACGCCATCAACTTCCACCCGGAGGACCCGGACTACCTGATGATGGGGTCGGACGGCGGTCTCTATGAAAGCTGGGACCGGGGTGAGACCTGGCGCTTCGTCGCCAACCTGCCCGTCACGCAGTTCTACAAGCTGGCGCTCGATGACAGTGAGCCCTTCTACAACATCTACGGTGGCACCCAGGACAACAACACGCAGGGCGGGCCGTCGCGCACGGACAACGTGCACGGTATCCGCAACGCGGACTGGAAAGTGGTGCTGGGCGCCGACGGCCACCAGCCCGCCACGGAGCCCGGCAACCCGGACATCCTCTACGCCGAGTGGCAGCAGGGGAACCTGAACCGTATCGACCTGACCACCGGCGAGACCGTCTACATCCAGCCGCAGCCCGCGCCCGGCGACCCGCCGGAGCGTTTCAACTGGGACGCGCCGATCCTCGTCAGCCCGCACCAGCCGACCCGCCTCTACTATGCGTCGCAGCGCATCTGGCGTTCTGAGGACCGCGGCGACAGCTGGACGGCGATTTCCGGCGACCTCACCCGCGACCAGAAGCGGGTGGACCTGCCGCTCATGGACCGGAACTGGGGCTGGGACGCGCCCTGGGACCTGTTTGCCATGTCCATGTACAACACCATCACCTCCCTGGCCGAGTCGCCGCTGGTCGAGGGGCTGCTCTACGCCGGTACCGACGACGGCCTGATCGCCGTCTCCGAGGACGGCGGTGAGAACTGGCGGCGGCTGGAGGTCGGCAAGCTGCCGGGGGTGCCGGAGCGCGCCTTCGTCAACGATATCCGCGCTGACCTTCACGACCCGGACACGGTTTACGTCGCCCTCGACAACCACAAGTACGGCGACTTCTCGCCCTACCTGCTGGTCAGCCGGGACCGCGGCAAGAGCTGGAAGAGCATCGCCGGCGACCTGCCCGAAAAGCACCTGGTCTGGCGCCTGGTGCAGGACCATGTGCGCCCGGAGCTGCTCTTCGCGGCAACGGAGTTCGGTGTTTTCTTCACCATCGATGCCGGTGAGCACTGGCACGAGCTGGACGGCAACATGCCGACGATCCCGCTGCGGGACATCCAGATCCAGCGCCGGGAGAATGACCTGGTGGCCGCGAGCTTCGGCCGCGGCTTCTTCGTCCTCGACGACTACACGCCGCTGCGCGAGCTGACCCCGGAGATACTCGAGGCCGAGGCGACCCTGTTCACGCCGCGCGACGCGGACTGGTACCACGAGCGCGGCGTGCTCGGTTCCACCCGCCGGGGCAGCCAGGGCGATGCGCTCTACGTCGCTGACAACCCGCCCTTCGGCGCGGTGCTGACCTACCACCTCGCCGAGGGTTTCGAGAGCCGCGAGGCGAAGCGCCAGGCCGACGAGAAGGCCCGCCGGGAAGCTGGCAAGGCGGTCAGCTTCCCCGCCTGGGAGGCCCTGGAGGCCGAGCGGCGGGAAGCCGCCCCCGCGCTCGAGCTGCTCATCCGCGACGCCGACGGCACGGTGATCCGCCGCGTGCCGGCCCCCGCGGAGAAAGGGTTCCACCGGGTGGCCTGGGATCTCCGCCACCCCTACCGGGGTTCCATCGAGACGCCGGACAACTGGCAGGGGCTGCCCCCGAAGGGCTTCCTGGTGGAACCCGGCGAGTACAGCGCCGAGCTGGTCCTCGAGGAGAACGGGGAGACCCGCGCGCTGGCCGGGCCGGTCAGCTTTGCCGTGGAGCGGCTCTACGAGGGTGCGCTCGAGGGTGCTCCCATGGCGGAAGTGCAGGCCTTCTGGCAGGCCGTCGCCGCCGTGGAAGGTCAGCTGAGCGCCGCGCGCTACGCGCTCGAGGATGCGGTCGAGACCGTCGAGGCCATGCAGACGGCGCTGGCGAAAACGCCCGCGGCCCCCGGTGAGCTCGACGCGGAGCTGCACGCCCTGCGCCAGCGCCTGTACGACCTCGACCAGGGGCTCAATGGCCATCGCTCGAAGCAGGCCATCGGCGCCGATGAGGTACACCGGGTCGGCACCTGGCTGTCCCACGCGAAGATGGGCGTGAGCAATTCCAGCTACGGGCCGACGCCGGCGCACCGCCAGTCCCTCGGCTACGCCCGCGAGGCGCTCGCGCCGCTGCGCGAGAAGCTGAACGGCATCCTCCAGACGGAGCTCCCCGCCCTGCGTGCGGCGCTCCTCGAGGCCGGCGCTCCCTGGAGCCCCGGCCAGGTCGTCCCGGCCGGAGAGTGACCGCAAGCCACCGCCGTCGACGCGCCGGGCCGGCGCGCCGGCTGGTGCTTGCCGGCCTCTGCGTTGCGGCCGCGGCGCCCGCTGCCGCGGTGAGTGCGCGGGCGGAACCGGTGCTCGAGGTCGTGGAAGTGACCGCCCGGCGCCTCGCCTCCCCGGCCCGTAGCGCGAGCGTTGCCGTCAGCCGCCGGCTCCCGGCCGCCGCCAGCGAAACCGCACCGGTGCTGCCGTCGGACCTGTTCCGCGGCATGCCCGGCACGTTTGTCCAGCAGACCACGCCCGGCCAGGGCATTCCCATCGTCCGTGGCCTGAAGGGTAGCCAGGTGTTGCACCTGGTGGACGGCTTCCGCCTCAATAACGCGTTCTACCGCAGTTCCCCCAACCAGTACCTCGGCCTGGTGCCCACGGCGGGCATCGCCAGCGTCGAGGTGGCCCGCGGCGCGGTGGCGACACTCTACGGCAGTGACGCCATGGGCGGCGCGGTGCAGGTCGTGACCCGTCCACCGGCCTTCGACCGGCCCCTCGCCGCCTTCGGCCGTGCCGCCTGGGTGTCGAGCGACAACGGCCGCCAGGGCACCGGGGGGGTCGCCTGGGGCGACGAAGACAACGCGGTGGAACTGGCGGTGCAGCGGGTGGTCATCGGCGACCGTGAGACCGGGGGCGGCGAAACGGTCGTGCCCAGCGGCTACGAGAGCCGGGGCATCAATCTCATGACCCGCCACCGGCTCCCCGGGGGCGGCGAGTGGCGCTTGCTCGCGCAGCACCTGGAGCAGCCCTCGACACCGCGCGTCGATGAGCTGGTGCCGGGCTACGCGCAGGTCGAGCCTTCGTCCTCGCTCTTCGAGTTCTCCCCGAACGAGCGTTCCTTCCTGGGGCTGGTGGCCGAGCCCGCTGTGGACCGGCCCTGGGCGGACCGGGCGCGGCTGCAGGTCGGCTGGCAGCGCATTGATGATGACCGCAAGACCCGCGACTTCGGCAGTCCGCTGCTGTTCACGGAACAGAACCGGAGCGATCTCTACAGTGCCTCCCTGGTGCTGGCGAAGCGCTGGTCGCCGGCGCACCGCACCCGCTACGGGATGGACCTGGCCAGCGACGAGGTACAGAGTGCGCGCCAGGTCAGGGCGGGCAACGCCGAGCCGGCGGTGGTCGGCGCGCGCTTCCCGGACGGCTCGCAGCTCTCGAGTGCCGCGCTGTTTCTCACCCATGCCTGGTCGCCCCTGCCGGGGACCAGTATCGAGCTCGGCGGCCGTTACAGCCGCTTCCGTGTGGAGCTCGCCGCGACGGCTCTCGACCCCGGTGCGCAACTCGAGCCCGACGACCTGAGCCTGCAGCTGGGCCTGCGCCAGGACCTGGGCGGCGGCTTCGCCCTGCTGGCGAACGTCGCCGAGGGCTTTCGCGTGCCCAACATCTTCGACCTCGGCACCCTGGGGCCACGGCCGGGCAACCGGTTCAACGTCGCGAACAGCAACCTCGGGCCGGAAACGGTGCTGAGCTCGGATATCGGGCTGCGCTGGGAGGGGGAGGGCGCCCGCGCGGAGCTGGTCTTTTTCCACCTCGACTACGAGGACCGCATCACCAGTGTCGAGACCGGCGCGCAGACGCCGACGGGCCGCCTTGTGGTTACCAGCGAGAACATCGGCCGCTCCCGGCTTCACGGTGCCGAGCTGGGGCTTCGGGCACAGCTGGCGCCGCGCCTTGCTCTCGACGCCACGGCGAACTGGACCCGCGGCGAGGACCGGCCCGGTGACGGCACCACGGTTCCGGGCGACCGTATTCCCCCCTTCAATGGCCGCCTCGCCCTGGCCTGGGATCCGGCGGGCCCCTGGCGCGGCCGTGCGGTACTGCAGTTCGCGGCGGAACAGGACCGGCTCAGCCCCCGTGACGTGCGCGACCCGCGGATCGACCCCAACGGCACCGACGGGTGGGCCGCCTGGCACGTGCGCGCGGAGCGCGACCTCGGCGAACGCTGGACCGTGACCGTCGGCCTCGACAATGTCTTCGATACCCGTTACCGGGAGCACGGCTCGGGCCTCGATGCGCCGGGCCGGGGACTCGCTCTGGCGGTCGAAGCGGCGCTGCCGTGAGCGCCAGTGCGCCGCCGGCGGCGCGGTGGCCGCTCCTCGTCGCGGGGCTTTTCATCGCCGCGGCTGGCGGTGGCGTTCGTGCTGCCGATGACGAGGGCGCCTGGGGGCTCGTGATCGAGAACGATGTCTTCAGCGACACGGACCGCCACTACACCAACGGCATCCGCCTGGGGCATATCCTGCCGCACAATGTCACCCCGGACTGGTTGAGGAAGGCGTCGGACCGCACCGGCCTCTTCCCGGAGCACGCCGCTTACCGCACGGTGCTCAGCATCGGCCAGAACATGTACACGCCGCGCGACATCACCATCGACCCACCGGATCCGGCAGACCGGCCCTACGCGGGCTGGCTCTACGCGACAGCCGGTATCAGCGGGCGCAAGGGGCAGCAGCTGAACAGCCTCGAACTGTCGATGGGGGTCATCGGGCCGGCGTCCCTGGCCGGACCGACGCAGGACCGGTTCCACCAGCTCATCGGCTCTGAAGACCCCCGGGGCTGGGAACACCAGCTTCAGAACGAGCCGGCGCTGATGGCGACCTATCAGCGGCGCTGGAACCTGAGGCCGCGGCCCCTGGGGCCCTTCGAGGTCACGCTGTCGCCGCACGGCGGTTTTGCCCTCGGCAACGTGTTCACCTACGCGAACTTCGGCGCCAGCCTGCTGTTCGGGGACGATATCGCCGACCAGTTCGGCCCGCCGCGGATACAGCCGTCGGTACCCGGCGCCGGCCTGGTGGAGGCGAGCGACCGGGGCTGGTATCTGTATGCCAGCGTCGAGGCGCGCGCGGTGGCGCAGAACATCTTCCTCGATGGCAACACGTTCCGGGACAGCGCGAGTGTCGATCGGCTGCCGCTGGTCGGCGACCTGCAGGTCGGTGCCGTCCTCAGTGTGCGCGGGTTCCAGCTGGCCTACACGCACGTTTTTCGCAGTGACGAATTCGAGGGGCAGCGCGACAACGCCAGCTTCGGCGCCTTCAGTGTGCTCCTGGCGTTCTAGGGGCGAGCCAGCGGCCCTCCAGGGGCCGTCCAGGGACCTGCAAGCGTCCTGTCACCCTGCAACGCTATACTCCACACCATGAACGAAGACGAGCTCAGCCCCGCGCCCGGCACCGCCCCGCGCATCGCGCGCGCTTCCGTGCGCCCCTTGCAGTCCCTCGACCTGCTCTCCCGGCGCGAGATGGCCAGCCTCGCCAACGCCGACGCCTCGAGCCACGAGCTGTTCCGGCGCTGCGCCCTGGCGATCCTCAACACCGATGGAGGCACGGACGATGCCCGCACCGTCTACGATGCCTACCGCGATTTCGCCATCGAGGTGGTGCCGGAGCCGCGCGGCCTGCAGCTGGTGCTGAGCAATGCGCCCGCCCAGGCCTTTGTCGATGGCCGCATGATCGCGGGTATCCGCAGCCACCTGTTCGCGGCGCTGCGCGACATCATCTTCACCGAGCACAAGCTCGCCGAGCAGCAGGCCTTCGATCTCAGCACGCCGGCGGGCATCACCGACGCCGTTTTCCGCATCCTGCGCAACGCCAACGCGGTGCGCAGTAACCTGCAGCCGCGGCTGGTGGTCTGCTGGGGCGGGCACTCGATCCCCCGGGGGGAATACGATTACTCGAAGAACGTCGGCTATTCCCTCGGGCTCCGCGGCTTCGACATCTGCACCGGCTGTGGTGCCGGCGCCATGAAGGGTCCCATGAAAGGGGCCGCCATCGCCCACGCCAAGCAGCTCAATCGCGACGGCCGCTTCCTCGGCGTATCGGAGCCGGGGATCATCGCTGCCGAATCGCCCAATGCCATCGTCAACGAGCTGGTCATCCTGCCGGACATCGAGAAGCGCCTCGAGGCCTTCGTGCGCATCGCCCACGGCCTCGTGATCTTCCCCGGCGGCGTGGGCACGGCGGAGGAAATCCTCTTCCTCCTCGGCATCAAGCTGCACCCGGACAACGCCGGCGTTCAACTGCCGCTCATCTTCACCGGGCCGGCGGAGAGTGCGGGTTACTTCCGCGATATCGACCGGTTCCTCCGCAGCGCGCTGGGCGACGAGGTCGCCGAGCACTACGAGATCATCACCGGCGACGCGCCGGCGGTGGCGCGCGCCATGAAGCGCGCCGTGAAGGCTGTGCGCCGTCAGCGCATCGAGCGCAGCGAGTCCTTCAGCTTCCATTGGAAGCTGCACATCCCGCCGGAACTCCAGCAGCCCTTCGTGCCCAGCCACGAGAACATGGCGGCCCTGGCCCTGCACCGGGACCAGCCGCGGCACCTGCTCATCGCCGAGCTGCGCCGGGCTTTCTCCGGCATCGTTGCCGGCAACGTGAAGGATTTCGGCGTGCGCGCCGTGGAGCGGCACGGGCCCTTTTGCCTCTACGGCGAGGGCGACGTGGTCGCAGGGCTCGGCCGCCTCCTCGAGGCCTTCGTGAGCCAGGGGCGCATGCGTATCGACCCGTCCACCTACCGGCCCTGCTTCCGCTTCGGCGGGCCGCGCCCCGCGGAGGCTGCGTCCTGAACGCCCGTCCCACCGTCGGCGTGCTCGGTGGCCTCGGCCCGGCGGCGACGGTCGATTTCATGGCGCGGCTCATCGCGGCGACACCGGCGGCGTCGGACCAGGACCACCTGCGCCTCCTCGTGGACCACAACCCGGCCGTACCCGACCGCCACGACGCCATCGCCGGCCGCTCGGCCAGCGTCGGCCCGGCACTCGCCGCCATGGCCCGGGGCCTTGAGCGCGCCGGGGCCGACGTGCTGGTGATGGTGTGCAATACGGCGCATGCCTGGGAAGACGACATCCGCGCCGCGGTGACGATTCCCTTCCTGTCGATCATTGACGCGACCGTCGATGCGCTCGACGATCGCGGGCCCCGCCGGATCGGGGTGATGGCCGCGGATGGCTGCCGGGAGGCCGGTCTCTACCAGCGGGCTCTCGACGCCCGGGGCTGCGAGCCCGTGCTCTGGGAACCGTCGGAGCAGGCGGCTTTCATGGCCCTGGTCTACCGCATCAAGGCCGGGGCGCGGGGCCCCGAGGCTGCGTCTGCCATGGCAGCGCTGGCGGGCGCCCTGGCGGCGCGGGGCGCCGAGGCCCTGATTGCCGCCTGCACGGAGATCCCGCTGGTGCTCTCGCCAGAAGACGCGCCGCTGCCCCTCTATGCCTCCACGGACCTGCTGGTGGCGCGCACCCTGGCCTTCGCCGGCATCGCGCCGGCCTGACGCGGAGCCGCGCGTCCGCCTATTTGCAAGGGCGCCCCCTGCGGGTGTTACCCTGAACGGTTCATGCGATCTCCGCTCGCCGCCATCGCGGCGTCCGCCCTCGCGGTCGCCGCGCTCGTGGGAGTGCTGGTCTGGCTCGATGTCGACGAGCAACTCCTCGACCTGCTGCGCTGGATCGACGGCCAGGGCCTGTGGTCCGCGCTCTGGTTCGTGGTGATCATGGCGCTCGTCGTGGTCTGCCTGCTTCCCGGGGTGCTGTTCACCACCGGCGCCGGTTTCGTCTTCGGCGTGGTGGAGGGAACGAGCTATGTCGTCCTCGGTACCACGCTCGGCGCCTGCCTTGCCTTCCTCATCGCGCGCTACGGCGCCGGTGAGCGGGCCCGCCGTCTCATCCGCCGCCATGCGGGCCTGCACGCGGTCACCCGGGAAATGGAGGCACACGACTTCGAGGTGGTGCTGCTCACCCGGCTCATCCCGTTCTTTCCGGGCAAGCTGTCGAACTATTTTTTCGGTCTGACCGGCTTTTCCTTCCGCAGCTACAGCCTGGGGACGCTCATCGGCCTCGTGCCCTTTTCCCTGCACAATGTCTATCTCGGTTCTCTCGCCGCCCGCCTGGTCGCCCTCAATGACCGGGCCGTGGGCCGTACGCCGGTGGAGTGGGCCATCTACGGCATCGGCTTTCTCGGCACCGTGGCGGCGGTGTTCATCCTCAACCGCATTGCCCGGCGCGCCCTGGCCCGCTACCAGGCCCTGGCGCCGGAGGAGGCAGAGCAATGAACGGCTGGCGCTGGTTACCGCTGCGCTACATCATCCGCAAGGCCGCGACGAGCCAGGGTTTCCTCGATCCGATCGAGCTCCTCGGCCGGCTCCGGGGGCTCGCGCAGCCGTCCGAAGTCGGTGAGCCGATCGAGCTGCTGCGCGCCGGCGTGGTGTTTCACGCCCGCGGGCTCATCAACAGCAAGGTCATCCAGCACAACCTGGACTGGGCCTGGCCCTACTGGGCTGAGCGGCAGTACGACCCCCGGGACCGCTCCTTCCTGCCGCGGGCGTTCTCCGTGACCCACGTGAACCTGACCCACCGCAACTGGACGGCGGTGGGCTATCCCGATTGCGATGCGCTGCCGGTGGTGGATCCCCGCGGCCTGCTGACGCCGTTCCTCGACGGCTGGTCTCTCGACGTGTGGGTCCTGGGCGACGACGGCCGAAGACTCCTGCCGGCCCGTTGCCATGACGTGGACCAGCGCTATGAGCTGGCCGAAGGTGCGGCGGTGGAAACGCGCTGCGAAAGCGATGGCCTGGCACTCGCCCTGCGCGCAGAGGTCGTTCTCGAGGCGGGGCGGCCGGTCTGCCGCCTGCGCGCCCGGGCCGGGAACGACAACGCCGGCGGTGCGCGGCTGGTGCTGGCCCTGCGGCCGCAGAATGCGGAGGGCGTGAGTTTCGTGGGCCAGGTCGGGCTCGACGGGCGGGAGTGGCTCGTTGACGGTGAGCCCGCCGTGACCCTCGACCCGGCGCCGTCGGAGCACCACACATCGACCTACGGGGAAGGCGATGTGTTGTTCAAGCTCGACGGTGGCGGCGCCAGCGCGGCCGCCGTCGAGTGCCCGGTGGGCCTGGCCAGCGCCGCGGCGACCTATCCCTTCGAGGGAGCGGCGGAAGTCCATGCCAGCATCCCGCTCGGGAAGCCCGATCCGGCGCGGCCGCTGCTGCCCGATGCCTGGGCCCGGGAGCGCGATCGCGCCTGCCGGCTCGAGTGCCCGGAACGGCATTACCAGTTCCTCTTCGACGCGGCGGTAACCTCCCTGGTACTGCATACGCCCGAGGATGCCTACCCCGGACCCTACACCTACAAGCGTTTCTGGTTCCGCGATGCCGCCTTCATTATCCATGCGCTGCTCGCGCTGGGGCTGGAGAACCGGGCCCGGCGCGCCATCGAGTGTTTCTTCCCCCGGCAGACGCGCTTCGGCTACTTCCGCTCCCAGGAGGGTGAGTGGGATTCGAACGGGGAGGTGCTCTGGCTGCTCGACCGCTACCGCCGCCTGCAGGGCGGGCCTGTGCCCGCGCACTGGCGCGAGCCGGTGGATCGCGCGGCCCGCTGGATCAGCCGCAAGTGCCTGCCCGAGAGCCCCCTGTCGCCGCACGCCGGGCTGTTACCGGCGGGGTTCAGTGCCGAGCACCTGGGACCGAACGACTACTACTACTGGGACGACTTCTGGAGCATCGCCGGTCTGCGTTGCGCGGCGGACATGCTTGCCGACGACCCGGACGCGGCGCGCCGCGCGCGCGCTGCCGCGGACCGGCTGGCGGCGGCGGTGGACCGGAGCCTGGCCAGTGCCCGGGAGCGGCTGAAGCGCCCGGCCATGCCCGCGGCGCCCTACCGGCGCCTGGACGCCGGCGCCATCGGCTCGGTGGCCGCGGGCTACCCGCTGCAGCTGTTCGAAGCCGACGACGAGCGGCTGCTGGATTGCGTGCGCTATCTTCTCGACGAGTGTTTCGTGGACGGCGCCTTCTTCCAGGACATGATCCACTCCGGTCAGAACGCCTACCTGACCCTGCAGGTCGCGCAGGTGCTCCTGCGCGCCGGCGATCCGCGCTACCTGGAGCTCATGGACGCCGTCGCGGGTCTCGCCAGCCCCACGGGCCAGTGGCCGGAGGCGATCCATCCGCAGACCGGCGGCGGCTGCATGGGCGATGGTCACCACGTCTGGGCGGCGGCCGAGTGGGTGCTGATGCTGCGCAACTGTTTCCTCCGCGAGGAAGGCGATACGCTCGTGCTTGCGGCGGGAGTTCCCCGGCGCTGGCTGGCAAGCGGTGAACCCGCGGCCTTCGGGCCGGCGCCGACGACCTTCGGCACCGTGAGCGTGCGCGTGGAGCCGGAAGAGGCTGGCAGGGTGCGCGTGAGCTGGGAGGCGCACTGGCACCGGGAGGCGCCGGAACTGCGCGTTGCACTGCCCGGCTACCGCGCCTGCGGGGGCGACCGTGAGAGTGTACTTCTCGAACCCGACAAGGGCGCGTCATGAATATTGTCCTGTTTACCAACACCTACACACCCCACGTGGGCGGCGTCGCCCGCTCGGTGGCCGCGTTCCGCGACGAGTACCGCAAGGCCGGGCACCGGGTGCTGGTGGTTGCGCCGACCTTTCCCGACATGCCGCCGGAGGAGGACGTGGTGCGCGTGCCCGCGCTGCAGAATTTCAATGCGAGCGACTTCTCCGTCGCGCTCCCCCTGCCCTCGGGGTTGAACGCCACGCTGGAAGCGTTCGAGCCGGACGTAATCCACTCGCAGCATCCGTTCCTGCTCGGCATGACCGCGGTGCGCGCGGCGCGTACCCTCGCCGTGCCGCTGGTGTTCACGCACCACACCCGGTACGAGGAGTACACCCACTACGTGCCCGTCGATTCACCGGCCCTGAGGTCCTTCGTCATCGAACTGGCGACCCGCTACGCCAATCTCACCGACCGCGTCATTGCGCCCAGCGAAAGCATCCGCGACCTGCTGCTGCAGCGCGGCGTGACCACCCCGGTGGAAGTGATTCCCACCGGCGTCTACGTCGAGCGCTTCGCTGCCGGCGACCGCGCCGCTGCCCGCCGGCGCTGGGCGCTGCCGGCGAAGGCGTTCGTGGTGGGTCACATGGGCCGCCTGGCGGAAGAAAAAAATATCGGCTTCCTGGCGGACGCCGTCGCGGCATTCCTCGCCGGCGGAGAGGAACGCTACTTCCTGGTGGTGGGCAGCGGCTACGCCGAAGCCGACCTGGTCGAGCGTTTCCGCGCCGCCGGCCTCGCGGACCGGCTGGTGTGCTGCGGGGTCCTCGAGGGACAGGCACTCGCCGATGCCATGAACGCCATGGACCTGTTTGCCTTCGCGTCGATGAGCGAAACGCAGGGCATGGTGCTCACGGAAGCGATGGCCGCCGGCCTGCCGGTCGTGGGCCTCGATGCCCCCGGCGTGCGCGAGGTGGTGCGCGACCGCGAGAACGGCCGCCTGGTGGCCGAGCCCTCGCTGGACGCCTTCACCGGCGCTCTGAACTGGGTTCACGAGCACAGCATGGCGGGGGATGATGACAGCCTTGTAGCCGCGGCGCGGGAAACGGCCGAGGCCTTCTCAATGGCGCGCTCCGCGGCGGCCGCCATCGCCTGCTACCGCGAGCTCCAGCGCCGCAGCGGCGCCGAGCGCGCCGAGCAGGAGGACCTCTGGGACCAGGTGCGCAACCGCATCCGGGCGGAACTCGAGATCCTCGGCAGCCTGACCGCCGCGGGCGACGGGGCGCTGGAAGAGCGGCAGAGGAACCGCTAGCCCGGGCCCGCGGCCGCCGCCGGGTCGACGACGGACACGGCGAGCAGGGGTACAGGCCGGCTCAGCAGTCCCCCGGCCTCGGCGAGGTCATGGGCACGCAGGATCACCCCCCGGCCTTCCACGACCCGGCCGAAGGGCGCGAAGCCCTCGCCGTCGGGATGCCGGGCTCCCCCGTAGTTCAGTGACGGCTCTTCCTGGAGGCAGACGAAGAAACTGCCGTAGAGCTCCCCCGGCGCGAAACGCGCGGCGGACACGGTCCAGGGCTCGTGGCAGAGGCCGGTGACCGAGGTGTTCTCATGGGTGATGCGCTGCCGCTCCTCGTTGAGGCCCCGCGCGGTACCGAACTGCACGGCATCGATCTTTACGCCGGGGTCGGCGGCATTCAGCTCGCTGGAGAGCACGCGGAAGATACTGCCGCCGACGAGCCGGCCGCGATGCACCTGGTCGAGGAAATAGCCTGTGGTCGCCGGGGCCAGCTGGAGTGCCTCAAGATCAACGACTTCTCGCTCCCGGTCGGCACCATCATCCATTCGCTGACCGGCGGTGGCGGGGGCTACGGTGATGCCGCCGAGCGCGACCCGGACGCAGTCCGCGAGGATCTCCTCGACGGGTTCATCTCGGAGGAGCACGCCCGCTCGGTCTACGGCTACCCGGGCTGACCCGGCGGGGCAGGGCGGCGTCCGCTCGGGGCGTCGACCTGCAGCGCCTTTCTTTCAAACCCTTCCGGGGCCGTTACAGGCCCGGCACCGTTCCAGCGCTCAGTCGGCGTTCAGGTTGTACTTCATGATGCTGCCATGGCGGCCGTCCTTGTCCCGCTCGAGGTCGAAGACATCCCCGGCGGGGACCTGCAGCTGCGCGCGCACAGTGGCGATGGCGTCGCGGTCCTGGCGGTCCAGGGTGAAGCGGAACAGCTCGGCGTAGCGGTCCACGTGGTTGGCGTTGCGCGCGCCGATGATCACCGCGGCCACGCGGGGCTGCTCGAGCACCCAGCGCGAGGCGACCGTGGCGATGGTGGTACCGTGGCGCCGGGCGATCGCCGCGAGCGTCCGAAGCAGTTCCTGGAACAGTTCCCAGCCGCCGGCCTCGTCGATCATCAGCTTGTACTTGATGAGCGAGCGGTTGGCCAGGCTCGTCGGTTCCGCCTCCCCGAGCCAGCGGTCGCTCAGGAAGCCGCCGGCGAGCGTGCCGTAGCAGAGCAGGTGCATGCCGCGCTCGGCACAGAGCCCGACCAGGGCTTTTTCCGGGCGCGGATCGAGGAGCGAGTACTGGACCTGGGTGCTGGTCAGCTCGATGCCGGCGTCGGCCAGTTCCCGGGTTTTTTCTGTGTTGAAATTGGTCAGCGAGAGACGGTCGATCTTGCCCGCCTGCTGCAGCTCGCCGAGCCACTGCGCCGCCTCGACCCAGCCGGGCACCGCGTAGTTCCACCAGTGAAACTGCACCATGTCGAGGCGCTCCTGGCCCAGGCGGCGGAGGGAGCGATCGATGATCGACTCCACGTCGGCGCGGGTGAGCGAGCCGAGGGCGTCGTAGTCCGGCACGTACTTGGTATGGACGCGGACAGGCCAGGGGTGGGCGCGCCGGCGGTTCGCGGCGATGAATTCGCCGATGAGTGTCTCGACGCCCGTGTAGATATCCGCGCAGTCGAAGGTATCGATGCCGCGCTCCACGAAGGCGAACATGTCGGTGACCGGGTCGGCGGAGAGGCTGTCACTGTGCCCGTCGGACAGCTGCCAACCGCCCTTGATGACGCGGGATATCGTGTAAGTTCCGCCCAGGTTGAAGCGGTCGATCACTCCTTCCACGGGTTGTCCTCCGGCAGGGGTTCGATGGTCGTGTCGTCGCGGTGTACGACCTGGCGGCCGATACGGCTGATGCGGAAGCGGGCGCCGCAGTGGGGGTCCGGGCAGGCGATGACATGGTCCGTGGCCATCCAGTCGAACTCGTTGAGCGGTCGCTGCTTTGCCGGCAGCAGCGGCAGCAGGGCGGCGAGGGCATAGAGCGAGAAGGGCTTGCCGGTATCCATGTGGATATTCTCGCCGCGCACCTCGAAGCCGCTGCCGACCTCGTGGCTGCAGACGAAGGGACGGTCTCCCTCGATGGTCTCGACGCGCAGGTCGTAGAGGGGGAAGGTCTGCTCGCTCATCGCTGTTTTGCCTCTGCCGGGACAACGGCCAGGCGGCGGCCGTCGGGGAGGGCGAGGGTGGCGCCGTCGAAGGTGGCCGCCAGGGAGACGTCCTTGCGGTTTGTCACTGTTTCGCCGTCGCTCTCGGCCCAGCGCGTGACGGCCAGGGTCAGCCTGTCGCCCTCACGCTCGTAGGTGCCATAGCCGGTCACCGCGCGCTCCGCGTTGCCGCTGACGAGGATGAAATGCCCGTCGACGAGGGCGAAGGCGCCGTTCTCCAGCGGGAAGAGGGTCCCTCCGTGGGCATCGCCGATACGGCGGAAGCGCTGCACGGTGCTGGTGCCGCCGCCGAACTGGATTACCAGTTCCTCGTCGTCACGGCGCACCGCGATATCGTGCTCGAGAACGCCGAGGGAGGTCAGCGGCGTTTCGCTGCCGGGGTCCAGGCTGAGCGTCGGGTCCGAGGTCATGCGCAGCCCGGCGCCGCCGGGCCAGTAGGGGCCGGCATGGGCCATGGCGCCCTGGGCCTCGAAGGGCTCGCCGTTGAAGATGCTCTGCTGCAGGAAGGTGCCGTCCTTGAACAGGAAGATGCCGGTGAGCGGCAGCGACTGCCCGTCGCCGGTCACCAGCCCCGTGTAGGCCCAGAGTCCCTCGACGGCCTGCATGACGTTGTCCGAGCCGTTGTCCGCGGCCCGTGCCGAGGGCTGCAGCGCGACGGCAAGAAGCACCAGGCAGAGGGCCGGCAGGGCAATGGCCTGGCGGCGAGAGCGCCTTCTGGTCATGGGGAAGTCCTCGCTTCAGTCACTGTCAGATAGGCGGGAGCTTATCACGCTCCTCCGCGGGAATTGTGCCGCCCCTGAGCCGGGTGGGTGTTCTTGACGGCGGCATCGGCCTATCATCAGCGCTGGGCGCACCGGGCTCGAGGGGAGTCCGGCGGCGCGGTTTGCAGGGCTTGGATTCATCGAGGGGAGATCGGGGCATGAACAAGCATGGGTATTTCGCTGGGGCGCGTCGCGCGCTGGCACTGGCCGTCCTGGGCACGATGGCGGGGCCGGCGCTGGCCCAGACCGCTGCGCCGCTGGAGGAAATCGTGGTGACGGCCCAGCAGCGCGAGCAGAGCCTGCAGGACGTGCCCATCGCCATCTCGGCCTTCAACACCGAGGACATCCAGAAGAACATGTTCCGGGACGTTACCGACTTCGTCGGCCGCGTGCCCAACGCCAGTTTCATCAGCAACGGGGCCCGCTCGCGGCGCGCGATCAGCATGCGCGGGATCACCAACTTCGTGAACTCGAACCAGGCGCGGCGCACGGCGACCTTCGGCTTCTATCTCGACGGCTTCAACCTCGCGACCTCGAGCATCAACCCGCCGATCATGGATATCGAGCGCATCGAGGTGCTGCGCGGTCCGCAGTCCACCTATTTCGGGGCCAACGCCCTCGGCGGCGGTATCAACGTCACCTCCGTGGCGCCGAAGTCCGACGAGTTCGAGGGGTCGATCATGGCGGACTACGGCCGCTTCGACACCCTGGACGTCGAGGGCACGCTGAACATCCCGCTGGTCAAGGACGTCCTCGGCGCTCGCATCAACTACAAGGACTGGAGCTCCGACGGCAACATCCGCAACATCAATCCGCAGGGCGGCGGCAACGACTTCGATTACACGTACTGGCGCGCCTCGCTGCTGTGGACCCCGACCGACAACCTCTCCGTGACCCTGACCGCGAGCGATGCCAGCGAGGATGTGGGCATGCGCGAGGGCGTCCCCTCCGGTGTCTTCTCGACCTTTGCCGGCGGCACGCTGTACGCGAACTTCCCGGACCGCGACGGCGACGGTCTGGCGGATCCGGACCCGGACGGCGTCGGCTTCTTCCCCGACAACCAGGACAAGGTCAACTTCAACGCGCCGCAGAGCGTGGGCACGGACTTCGAGTACTACATCGCTCGCATCGACTACGACTTCGCCAACATGCGCGCCACCAGCATCACCGGCTACATGGAGTCCGACTTCTTCCTGCAGGGCGACATCGACGGCGGCAGCGGCGACTATTTCCGGGAGTTCCGCACCATCCCCCGCGAGAGCACCACCCAGGAGTTCCGGCTGCAGAGCACCGGGGAGAGCAAGCTGAACTGGAACGTCGGCTTCTTCTACTCGGACGACGAGGGCTTCATCGACAACAAGACCTTCGTCGGCGCCGCGCAGCCCTTCGGCCTGCCCGAGGGCTTCCTTATCGACAGCGAGGAGTCGGCCGGTACCTCCGAGGTCATTGCCTTCTTCGGCCAGGCGGACTACGCGCTCACGGACCGGCTGGTGCTCACCGTCGGCGGCCGCTACAGCGAGGAGACCATCGACACGGACATCTCCGGCTTCGGCGGCGGGGTTGCCCAGGAACTGCAGGTGAAGGACACCTTCGAGGATTTCTCGCCGAAGGTGTCCCTGCGCTATGACATCGACGACGAGGCGTCGCTGTATGCCACCGTCGCCAAGGGCTTCAAGTCCGGCGGCGTGCAGGTGGCGCCGGTCTCCGACCTGGAAACCTACGACCCGGAAGAGCTGTGGAACTACGAGATCGGCTACAAGGCCGACCTCCTCGACCGGACCCTGCGCATCAACGCCGCGGTTTTCTACATGGACTGGACCGACCTGCAGGCCGCGTTCCAGGAATCGGGCGTGGATGACGAGGGCGAGTTCTTCATCTTCGGCGGCATTGACAACGCCGACTCCGCCGAGTCCTACGGCGCCGAGCTGTCCATCACCTCGGCGCCGGTCGCCGGGCTGGTCATGAACCTCAACGTCGGCTACCTGAAAGCCGAGTTCGAGGAGTTCACCGCCCTCATCGACGGCGCGGACCGCGTGCTGGACGGGCGGACGATCCCGAATTCCCCGGAGTGGACGGTCTCGGCGGACGCCGAGTATACCTTCCCGCTCAGTAACGGGCTGGACGCCTTCGTGCGCGGCGAGTACATCTACCGCGACAGCCTGCGCTCGACGGTCGCGGCGCTGATCCAGGAGGGTTTCCCCTGGGAGGTGCCGAGCTACGATATCGTCAACCTGCGCCTCGGCCTGCAGCACGAAAACTACAGCCTGACCGCCTACGTCGAGAACCTCTTCGATGACACCTATTTCACCAACGCCTACCAGAAGGCGTTCAGCGGGGGGCTGCACATCGAACCCGGCGTGCAGCGCTATGGTGTGCGGGTGCGCTACAACTTCTGAGGACCGTGCCTTCCGCCCGCCATGGCCGGGCCCCCGCCGGGGTGCTCGGCCTCGTTTTTTCCTGTCTCCTGGCGCTGCCGGCGGCCCGTGCCGCCCCGGCCGGCGACGTTGTCTACATCCGCTCGCCGGAAGCGCTGCTGGCGCACTACCAGGCGGCCTGGGTGGCGTTCTATCCCAGCGAGGCCTATGCCTTCGGTGACGAGGCCAGCGCCGCGCGCTTCGAAGATTATGCCCCCACGCGCGTCGAGCCCTGGCTGGCGAAGAACCGCGAGGTGGCCCGGGCGGCCGCTGGCGTGCTGGCGTCCGGCGTGGATGACGACGCCCTGCGGCTCGACCTCACCGTGTTGCAGCGCGCCGCCGAGGATGAGCTGGCGCGCTGGCGGGAAGACGAGCCGCTCACCGCGCAACCGCAGTGGTACGCCGAGCAGGCCTCGCAGGCGCTGACCTACCTGCTGGTGCGGGCAGCGCCGGGCCGTGCCCGCAGCGACGCCACCGTTGCACGTCTGCGCGGCGTCGCCGAGCTCGCCGAGCGCGGGCGCGGGAGCCTCGTGCGCGGCAACCGCCAGCGCACGCAGACCGCCCTGGGCACCCTCCGTGCTACCCGGGCCTTCTACGAGGGCGACCTGCTCGCGCTCACCGCCGATTGGCCCGCGGCCCGTGACGGGACCACCGTCGCCGCGGCCGCCGGCGTCGCCGCCGCGGCGCTCGCGGCCCTCGAAACACACCTGGAGGAGCGGATCCTGCCTGCCGCGTCAGAGAGCCCCGCGCTGGGGTCCGACGTCTACGAAGCGAAGCTGGGACGACGCACCGGCGGCCTGTACACGGCGGAGCGCCTGCGCAGCGTGGCCCGGGAGGAAGTGCGCACCGCGCGCGCCCTCATGGACGTCGAGGCCCGGCGCTGGCGCGCGTCGCTCCCCGCCGGGGAGGCGGCAGGGATCGACGACGGGGCGGTTCTAACCGCGGCGCTGGCCGCCATGGAGGCAGACCGCGACGACAGCGGCGCGGACCTGCTGGTCACCTTCCGCCGGCTCACGGCAGCCGCCGAGCGCTTCGTGGTTGACCGCGCCATCGCCACCGTGCCGCAACCGACTACCCTGGTCATCGACCTGTCGCCGGCGCATTTCAGCGGCGCAGCGGTCGGCGGTGTCTACCCGAGCGGGCCGTTTGCGCCGGATGCCCCGACGCTCTTCTACGTGCCATCGATCCCCGGGGATGCGCCCGAGCAGGCCCGCAACGGCTTCTACCGATCCTTCAACACGCACTTCAATACCATGATCATCTCCCACGAGATGTTCCCCGGGCACTACCTGCAGTACAAGGTGGCGGTGCAGGCGGCGCCGCGGGTGCGGACGCTGTTCCCGAACGGGTCCTACCTCGAGGGCTGGGGCTCCTTTGCCGAGGAACTCATGCTCGATGCCGGCTGGGCGGACAACGCTCCGCTCACGCGGCTGGCCCACCTGCGCAAGCGCCTGGAGAACGCCACCCGCGCCTACGTGAGCGTGCAGGTGAACACCGCCGGCTGGGGCCGCGAAGACGTGCTCACCTTCGCCCGCGAGGAAGGACTGCTGGCGCCCCAGTTCGCGCTCAATCTCTGGCAGCGCGTGGTCAACTCGCCGCTGCAGATCACCGACTACATGACCGGCTACCTGGCTTTCCGGGAACTGTTTGCCGCCTATCGCGCGGCGGCACCGGACGCGCCCCTGCGGCCCTGGGTGGACGCCGTGCTGCGCGCCGGCCCGCTGCCGCTCTCTTTGCTCCCGGCCGCCCTTCCGGCCGCCGAGGTCACACCGTAACGAGGATCGAACCATGACCACCAGGCACCTTCTCTCCGCGCTGCTCCTGGTCACCCAGGGTGTACTCGCCAGCGCCGCCGGCGCGGCGGTGACCGCCCTCGTCGGCGGCACCGTCGTCGACCTCGACGGCGGACCGGCCCTCGAGGATGCGGTCGTCCTTGTCGACGGCGAGCGCATCAGCGCCATCGGCCCCCGCGGCAGTGTGGCCATCCCCGACGACGCCGCGCGTATCGATACCAGCGGCAAGTGGCTGGTTCCCGGCCTCATGAACATGCACGTGCACCTGGGGCTGGTGCTGCCCGGGAAGATGGCGGCGGAACTTGCCGGCGAGACCGACGCGGCGCTCGCGCTGCGCATGGCGGCGGCCGCGCGGGAGATTCTCCAGGCCGGGGTGACGACGATCCGCACGCCCGGCGACACGCGCCATGCAGACCTCGCCCTGGACCGCTCCATCCGCAAGGGCGAATCCCACGGCCCGCGCATTCATTCGGCCGGTGAAGCCCTTGTGATCACCGCGGGCCACGGTTCGGAGCCGGGCGTGCTCTATGCCGACGGGCCCGATGAGCTGGTCAAGGCGGCGCGGCACCAGATCAGCCTCGGCGCGAGCTGGGTCAAGATCCTCATCTCCGGCGGCATTGCTACCGACGGCGGCGCCATCGCCGAGGCGCTCATGACGCCGCAAGAGATCAATGCCGTGGTCGACGCGGCGCACCGCTTCGGCGTGAAGGTCGCGGCGCACTCGGGCTCCTCCGCTGCCACCAGCGTCGCGGTGGAGGCGGGGATCGACAGCATCGAGCACGGCTACACGCTCGACCGCCAGGTCCTTCGCAAGATGCACAAGGCCGGGACCTGGCTGGTGCCGACTATCGTCGTCAGCCAGCCCGCCACGGCGCCGTTCTTCGAGCGCATCGGCTCGCCGCAGTGGTACCTGGACCGCCGCGACTCCGTGGGCAAGCTGCACTGGGAGGCGCTGAAGACGGCCATTGCCGAGGACGTGAATATCGCCCTCGGCACGGACCAGCTCCCGCACGAGCCCAACGACGGCACCACCGCCACGGTGCGCGAGGCCGAGTATTACGTGGAGGCAGGCATGTCGCCGCTGGAGGCCCTGCGCGCGGCGACCATCGAACCGGCGCGCATGCTCGGTGCCGACGGCGAGGTCGGTTCCCTCGAGGCCGGCAAGTATGCCGATATCGTCGCCGTCAGCGCGGATCCGCTGGCCGATATCGGCGCGCTGCGCACGATCGACTTCGTCATGAAAGGTGGCACAGTCTATCGCGATGATGACGCCAGCTGAGGTGGGACAGGCGCTCATCGGCGCCGGGGCGTGAGCGGCAGCCGGTGAACGGACTGCTGCGTGCGCTCGGCGGCTTCGTCGGTCCCGCGGCCGTCATGGCGGCGGGCACCATGGGCGCCGGCGCGATCGCCTCCTTCCTCCTCGCCGGTGCCTGGTTCCGCTACGACCTGCTCTGGGTGCTGCTGCCCCTGCTGCCCCTGTTCGTGGTCTCGGCGGACAGCGCCTCGCGTATCGGCGCTCTGAACCCGTCCACCGGCATCCTCACCCTGGTCCGCGGACGCCTGGCCCCGGCCCTCGCCTGGGTCATCCTCGCCCTGATCGTGCCGGTGCACTTCCTGGTGACGATGGGTCAGGTCTCGGTGATGGTCTCGGCGTTCAGTTCCCTGGTCGGGTTCGCGCCGGTGGGGGAGGCCACGCACCTGCCCGTGGCCGCCGAAGTCGTCCTGTCCGTCGCGCTGGCGGCCGGGGTGCTCTGGCTGGTGTTCTCCCGCGGCTACGAGCGCATGCAGACCGTCATGTCCTTCCTGATGGTACTGATGTTCCTCTGCTTTCTCATCGTGGCGCTGCGCGGCCTCTCGGAGTGGCGGGCGATCCTCGCCGGCTTCGTCCCCGCCCTGCCGCCGGACCTGCCGGTGCCCGGCGAGGCGGCCCCCCGCGTCGCTACCAGTTCCCTGATCGCCATGGTCGGCGCCGCCATTGCCCCCGCGGCGCTGCTCGGCCTGCCCTATCTGTGTGCCGATGCGGGCAGCGGCCGTGCCGAGCTCACCCGGGCCTTCTGGCAGGCCGTGCTGAACCTCGGCTTCGTCTTCGGCGCCTACGCCTTCTTCGTGCTCGTCGCCGGCGCCTTCGCGCTCTATCCACTGCCGGATCACGCCAGCTTTGCGGACGTCGGCCAGGCCTCGGTCGTGCTGCGGGCCGCGCTCCCGGAGGGGCTCGCCTTCCTGGGGCCGGCGATCTTCTCCCTCGGCCTGTTCACCGCCGCCATGACCACCCTGGTCGTGGCGGCGCAGGTGACGATCTACTTCATGCTCGACATGGCCGGAAAACCCTGGCGCTTCACCGCCGACAACCGCCTCTACCACCGCCTGCTGACGGTGTTTGTTCTCGGGGCAGCGGCCCTCGCCCCGTTCTGGGACTTCCCGGCGCTGCTCAAGGTCATCCTGCTCATGGGCGTCAACGTGGTGGCGATTCCGCTGGTCTACGTGATCGTCCTGGCCCTGGCCAACAGTCGGGCGGTCATGGGCGAGTTCCGCGCCGAGTGGTGGCGCAATCTTTTCCTCGCCCTGGGGCTGGTGGTCTCCATCGCCCTTGCCATCGACAAGGCACCGCTCTACTACCGGATGCTGCTCGGCTGAGTCCGCAGGCCACCGGTCGCCCCGGCGCGCATCTTTGCTATGCTTCGCGTCCCTCTCTCAAGCAGCGTCAGGTATGACATGGAACAGGACTGGCTCATGGGCCTCGCCGGCGGCCTTCTCATCGGCCTCGGCGGGGCGGTGTATCTTCTCGGTAACGGGCGCATCATGGGCGCCTCCGGCATCATCGGCGGGCTCGTGGATCGCAGCGGCTGGCCCAGCTGGGCCGAGCGGGTCGCCTTTCTCGCCGGCGTGTTCCTGCTGCCGGTGCTGCTGGTGCCGCTGCTCGACCGGGAGGCCGCCACCCACCTCACGGGCAACGTTGCCGTGGTCATCGCCGCCGGCCTGCTGGTCGGCATCGGCACACGCATTGCCAATGGCTGTACCTCGGGGCACGGTGTCTGCGGCATCTCCCGGCTGTCGCCCCGGGGCATCGTGGCGACGGTGTTCTACATCCTCGCCGGCGGCGCCACGCTGCTCGCCCTGCGCCACTGGCTGGGGGTGATCTGATGCGCTTGTTCCTCGCTTTCATCGCCGGCGGGCTGTTCGGCGGCGGCCTGTTCATCTCCGGCATGACCGATACCCGCAAGGTCCAGGGCTGGCTCGACGTGTTCGGCGCCTGGGACCCGACCCTGGCCTTCGTCATGGGCGGCGCCATCCTGCCGATGGCCGTGGCGTGGCGCTTCACCCGGCGCGGCGCGCCGCTCGCGGGCGGCAGCTTTCCGGCGCTGCCCGACCCGGTTTTCGACCGGCAGCTCATCGTCGGCTCCCTGCTCTTCGGTGCCGGCTGGGGCCTGGCCGGGCTCTGCCCCGGTCCGTCCATTGCGTCCCTGAGCTACGGCGGCACCGGCGGGCTGCTGTTCCTCGCCGCCATGGTGACAGGCATGGCCGCCGCGCCGGCGTTCGGGCGCGCGCTGGCCGGCGGGCGCCGGTGAGCCGGCTGACGCCTTCGGAAGCGGCCTTCCTGCGGCGCCGGGAGCGCCTGCTGCGCTATTGGCCCTGGGCCGGCGGCGGCCTGCTCTGGCTGCTGGGCTGCCTGCTGCTGTGGCTCTGGCTGGAAGTACCGTACCTGGTGAACCCCCGGGCCCTTGCGCTGGCCGTCGAGGGCGGCGAGCTGCCCGAGGCAACGATCCTGGTGCTGGCGACGATGCTGCCGGTGGTCTTCCTGGCCCTGCTCATCACCGTCGCCGTGTTCCTTGTGCTGCTGTTTGCGGTCTTCGGCCGCGAGCGCCGGCTTTTGCGCCTCCTGCGGCGCCACGAAGAAGAGGACGATCACCCATGAAGCGAACTGTTGCAGCGGCCTGCGCGCTGCTCCTGGCCTCCGTTGCCGCGACCGCACAGGCCGATGCCCGTATCCTGCCCATGCGCGAGCGCGCCGCGGTGATCGACCAGTGGCTGGCGGAGCGGGTGCAGACCGTGCTGCCGGGCCTCATGCGCCGCGCCGGGATCGACCTGTGGGTGCTGATCAGCCGCGAGTACAACGAGGACCCGGTGCTGCGCACGTTCCTGCCGGCCACCTGGCAGTCGGCCCGGCGCCGGACCATGCTGCTCATTCACGACCGCGGTGACGGCGAGCCCCTCGAGACCCTCGCCATCGCACGCTATGACGTCGGCGAGACCTTCCGCAAGGCCTGGGACAGGGAACGCGACGGTGACCAGTGGGCCCGCCTCGCCGAGCTGATCGCGGAACGTGACCCGAAGGCTATCGGCGTCAATGTCTCCGACACCTTCGCCCTGGCCGACGGCATGGCGCACACGGAGTACCGGCTGCTCGAGGAAGCGCTGACCCCCGCCCTGCGCGAGCGCCTCGTTTCGGCCGAGGCGCTGGCCATCGGCTGGCTGGAGACCCGCAGCGCGGCGGAAATGGTGGTCTACCCGCAGGTCTGCCGCATCGCCCACGAGATCATCGCGGAGGGCTTTTCCGAGGCGGTCATCCAGCCCGGCGTGACCACCACGCAGGAGGTCGCCTGGTGGTACCGGGACCGGGTACGGGAGCTCGGGCTGACCGCCTGGTTCCACCCGTCCGTCTCCGTGCAGCGGGCGGACACGCCGGCGCGGGACATGAAGGCGGAGATCGCCTCCCACGACGACGAGGCGGTGATTCGTCCCGGGGATCTCCTGCACGTGGATTTCGGCATCAGCTACCTGCGCCTGAACACGGATACGCAGCAGCACGCCTACGTGCTGCGCCCCGGGGAGACCGCCGCGCCGGAGGGCCTGCAGGCCGCCCTTGCCACCGGCAACCGACTGCAGGACATCCTGGCGGGAGAGTTCGTCGCCGGGCGCAGTGGCAACGAGATCCTCGCCGCGGCACTTTCGAAGGCGGAGGCCGCCGGCATTACCGCCTCGATCTATACCCACCCCATCGGCTATCACGGCCACGGCGCTGGCCCTACCATCGGTCTCTGGGACCAGCAGGGCGGTGTGCCCGGCGCGGGGGACTATCCCCTGTACCCGGATACTGCCTTCTCCATCGAGCTGTACGCGGAATCGGACGTCCCGGGCTGGGGCCGGCCGGTGCGCATCAAGCTCGAGGAGGACGCGTTCTTCGACGGCGAGACCGTGCGCTACATCGACGGCCGCCAGCGCGCCCTGTGGCTCATACCGCGGCAGGACCGCCCGGGGTATTGAGGCGCCGGCGGAAGCGCCTTCAGAGCACCTTGCCGTAGTCGGCGCGCACGCGCTCCAGCCGCTCCTCCACCATGGGCCAGAAGTCCGGGTGGGTGAAGACGTGGAAGGTGCCGTCGGCCATGGCGTCGATGGCGCGCTGGATGAGGGTGTCAACCGGCAGGCCCTCGGCCTCGATTAGCTCCGCGATCGGGTTCATGCCGGACTGGGCATCGGCGGCGCGCTCCGCGTCCGGATGATTGCGCCCGCTCTGGGCGATGCGGGTCCTGATCCAGGCAGGGCAGAGCACCGACACACCGATGTGGCTGCCCGCGAGTTCCTGGCGCAGGCACTCGGAATAGCCCTCCACGGCGAACTTGGTCGCGTTGTAGGGTCCGAAGCCGGCATTGGCGACATGGCCCGCGAGGGAGGCGGTGTTCATGATGTGGCACGGCTCGTCCAGGGCCTGCATCGAAGGCAGGAAGTGCTCCACGCCGTAGGCGACGCCGAGCAGGTTCACGTTGACGACCCACTGCCAGTCCCGCACGGGCGTCTGCCCTGCCGGCGAGAGGGTGCCGACCCCGGCGTTATTGAACAGGAAGTTCACCTTGCCGAGCGTCGCCAGCGTGTGCTCCGCCACGCCGGCATAGGCCTCGGCATCGCCGACATCAAGCACGGCGCTGTGAGCCGCGATGCCCTCGGCGCGCAGCGTTTCCTCGGCCCTGGCAAGGGCGTCGGCCTCGATGTCCGCCAGCATGACGCGCATGCCGCGCTGCCCCAGTGCCCGCGCCATGGCGAGGCCGATACCGGAGGCGCCGCCGGTGATGAAGCCGGTGGTGTCAGTAAAGTCTTTCACGAAAAAATCCTTGCAACGGTGGCCAGGGCGCTACCCTAGCACCGACCGCTCGCGGCACCCAGCGCTAACGCCCTTGCGCCGGCACTGAGCCGGGCGTGTCCGGGCGCCGTGAGTTGCGTGGCGACTTTCGGCACGCCGGTGCTGGGCGGGCCCTCCTACTCAGCGGCCGCCCGGGCCTACGGCGAAGCGGAGTGCGAGCGGATCGCCGAGGAGACCCGTCGGCGCGCGGCGCAGCGCCCGGTGCAGGCGCCGATCGCGGCGATCTTCACGCGCCGGGACAGTATCGTCTCCTGGCCGGCCTGCATCGATCGCGACAGACCGGCCGTGATTCACTTCGAAGTGCAGTCCACGCACCTCTCCATGGGCATCGACCCCACCGTGTGGCAGCTGGTGCTGGAACATCTCGGTCGCCACGCTGCACCCTGACCGCGGGCGGCCCGTCCGCTTCCACCGGGGCCCATCCTTTACCAGAACGTGATCACCGTGACAGCCGTAAGCGCGACGACCGCGCCGGCCTGGTAGCGGAAGTCCGCGTACCAGGGCGGGTGTGCCTGCTCGGGCGTGGCATCCCGGTGTGAGAAGGTGAGGTCATCGACCTGCGCATGGGCCGGCGCGGGGCCGAGGGCGAGGCTGAAGCCCCAGAACAGCGCGCCGGTGAGCAGGAACAGGGCGCTGGCCACGTAGAGAAAGTGCAGGTTGAACACCTCGAACTGGATCAGCCCGAAGGTGGCGCCGGCGATGAGATGGCCCGTCACCAGCGCCGCGAGCGCGCCGCTGCCGTTGCCCCGGGGCCAGAAGAAACCGAAGAGAAAAATGGCCACGACCGGCGAGACGATGTAGGCAAACATCGACTGGATGTAGGAAAAGAGGCCGGGGAAGTTCTGGATCGCCGGCGCCCAGACGGCGGCCAGCAGCATGAAACCCAGGGTGGCGATGGTGCCGTAACGCCTTCCCTCCCCGGGCGTCAGCGTCGCGCCGCGGGCCGGCTCGATAAAATCGAGTACCAGCAGCGTCGAGGCGGAGTTGAGCGCGGAGTCCACGCTCGAGAGGATCGCGGAGAGCAGGCCGGCGAGCACCAGCCCGGTGAGGCCGACCGGCAGGTATTCCTGCACCAGCGCCGGGAACACCTTGTCCGGTGACTCGATGTCCGGCAGCAGGGTGACCGCGAAGGCGCCGGGCAGCATCATGATGAACAGCGGTGTGAGCTTGAGCAGGCCGGCCAGTACGGCGCCGCGGCGGGCGTGCGTGATATCCCGGGCGCCGAGCACGCGCTGCACGATGTACTGGTTCAGGATCCAGTAATAGAAGCCGAGTACCGGCACCCCGAGGATCAGCCCCGGCCAGGGCAGCACGTCGTCGCTCACGGGCTGCACGATGGACAGGTGGTTGGCCGGGAGGGCCTGGGTGGCCGCCGTCCAGGAGAAGTCGAACTGGGCGAAGGTAATGACGGCGAGCGCGGTCGTGCCGGTGATCAGGATCAGCGCCTGCAGCACGTCCGTGTACACCACCGCCGCCAGCCCCCCGGCGGCGGTATAGATGCCGCCGATGAGCGCCAGGGCGACGATGAATACCGACAGGTTGAGACCGGGGATGAAGACCTGTGCCACGAGCGAGCCCGCGTAGAGGCCGGCCGCCGTATCGACGATCACCGACAGGAAGATCGTGATCGCGGAGAAGTACTTGCGCAGGGCTACGTTGAAGCGACGCTCCAGGAACTCGGGGATCGTGGAGATGCCGCTGCGCAGGAAAAAAGGAAAGAAGGTGAACGCACCGAAGATGAGCAGCAGGCCCGCCATCCACTCGTAGGCCGATGGCGCGAGCCCGGTGCGGTAGGCATCACCGGTCAGGCCGACCAGGGTAGAGCTGGAGATGTTCGAGGCGAATAGCGACAGGCCGACAGCGCCCCAGGCCAGGCTGCGCCCCGCCAGGAAAAGGTCCTCACCGCTGCGCGTGCGGCGCGCCACGACGATGCCGATGACTGCGATGGCGGCAAAATAGATGACGATGACGCCGAGGTCGATGCCCGCGATGTGGATGTCGAGGTCCGCGATAGTCTCGCTCTCCGCCGGTCCTGGCGGCAGCCGCGGCCGCGGCTGCCCACAGGCGCCCGAGTCTAGCAAACGCGCACCGGGCCGCAACGGCGGGTCTGCGCCTGCCGTTGCCGGCAGCACAGGCCGCTGCCCGCCCCGCCGGTGTCGGTCGTGCCCGCCGCCCCGCTCACCGTAAGCTTTACGGAGCGGTTAAGCTCTAGCGGGTCGTGCAGATCACGCGGCCCCGGGCCTGGCGACGGCGCGGGGCTCCCGGACAGGTCATCGGAGTTGGCCATGACAGCTTTCCACGCCATGGGTGTGCGCGAGGTCCTGTCGGAACTCGACAGCAACGAGCAGGGCCTCAGCGCCGCGGAGGCGGCCGCGCGCCTCGAACGCCATGGCCCCAACAGCCTGCCGGGACCGGCGCCGACACCGGCGCTCCTGCGCTTCCTGCGCCACTTCCACAATGTACTCATCTACGTGCTGCTCGTCGCGGCACTGGTGACCACGCTGCTCGGTCACTGGGTGGACACCGGTGTCATCCTTGCCGTGGTGCTGGTGAACGCGGTCATCGGTTTCGTGCAGGAGGGCAAGGCGGAGAAGGCCATGGGTGCCATCCGGGCCATGCTCGCCCCGCGCGCTTCCCTGCTCCGCGATGGCGAACGCGTGCAGCTCCCGAGCGAGGAGCTCGTTCCCGGCGACGTGGTGCTTCTCGAGGCCGGCGACAGGGTGCCGGCGGATCTCCGGCTGCTGGCCTGCCGCGGGGCGACGGTGCAGGAGGCGATCCTCACCGGTGAATCGATGGCCGTGGAAAAGGTCGTCGAGCCGGTAGCCGACGACGCGCCGCTCGGCGACCGGTCCAGCATGCTGTTCTCGGGCACCCTGCTCGCCGGCGGAAGCTGCCGCGGCGTGGTCACGGCGACCGGTGCCGCCACGGAGATCGGCCGGATCAGCGGCCTGCTCTCGGCGGTTGAGGGCCTGGAAACGCCCCTGCTGCGGCAGATGGACCATTTCGCCCGGGTGCTGACGCTGGTCATCCTCGCCCTCGCCCTCGTGCTCCTCGGTTTCGGCTACTTCCTGGCCGGGCAGCCCTTTGCTGAACTGTTCATGGCCGTGGTGGGGCTCTCGGTGGCCGCCATTCCCGAGGGGCTGCCGGCGGTGCTGACCATCACCCTGGCCGTGGGCGTGCAGGCCATGGCGAGGCGCTGCGCCATCGTGCGCCGGCTGCCCGCGATCGAGGCCGTGGGCGCCGTTTCCGTCATCTGCAGCGACAAGACCGGCACCATGACGCGCAACGAGATGATGGTGGTCACCGTGCTCACCGCCGCCGGCGACCGCTACCGGGTGAGCGGTGAGGGCTATGCGCCGGAAGGCCACATCGAGGCCTGCGCCGGCAGCGGGGACGCGGCGCGGCCCCTCGCGATGCTGGCCACCGCCAGTGCCCTGTGCAACGACGCGGCGTTGCGCCGCGGCGAGGATGGTAGCTGGACCGTCCAGGGCGATCCCATGGAAGGCGCGCTGCTCACGCTGGTGGCCCGGGCGGGCCGGCCGGACCGGGAGCTTCGGCGCCAGTGGCGGCGCACCGACGAGATTCCCTTCGATGCGCGGCACCGCTTCATGGCCACCCTGCATCACGACCACGAGGGGCAGGGGGCCATTTTCCTCAAGGGGGCGCCGGAGGCGGTCCTTGAACGCTGTGACAGCGCCGGCGCGGCGGCGGGAGCCGGGTTCGACCTGGAACACTGGCGGGAGCAGGCGGAGCAGATCGCCGCGAGCGGCCAGCGGGTGCTGGCCCTGGCGCGGCGCCCGGTGCCGGCGGAGAAAACCGTCCTCGAGGAGGAGGACGTGGCGGGCGGGCTGGAACTGCTGGGCCTGGTCGGCCTGATCGACCCACCGCGCGCCGAGGCCATCGAGGCCGTGGCCCGCTGCACCGAGGCCGGCATCGCGGTGAAGATGATCACCGGCGACCACGCCGGGACTGCCGCGGCCATCGCCCGCGACCTCGGGCTGGCGCGGCCGGAGCGCGTGCTGACGGGTGCGGATATCGAGCACCTGGACGACGACGCGCTGGCGGAGGCCGCCCTGGCCTGCGATGTCTTCGCCCGCACCAGCCCGGAGCACAAGCTGCGCCTGGTCGTGGCCCTGCAGAGCCGCGGTCTCGTGGTTGCCATGACCGGGGACGGCGTCAACGATGCGCCGGCGCTGAAGCGGGCCGATGCGGGAATCGCCATGGGACGCGGCGGCTCCGAGGCGGCGAAGGAGGCCGCGGAGCTGGTCCTCGCCGACGACAACTTCGCCTCCATCGTCGCCGGCGTGCAGGAGGGGCGGACGGTCTACGACAACCTGCGCAAGGTCCTGCGCTGGACCCTGCCGACCAACGGCGGCGAGGCCATCACCATCATCGTGGCCCTGTTGCTGGGCATGTCGCTGCCGATCACCCCGGTGCAGATTCTCTGGGTCAACCTGATTACCGCCGTGACCCTGGGCATTGCCCTGGCCTTCGAGCCCACGGAGCGCAACACGATGCGGCGGCCGCCCCGGGCCCGCGACGAGCCGCTGCTCAGCGGGGAACTCGCCTGGCAGGTGGTGTTCGTCTCGGGCCTGTTTGCCGTGGGCGTGTTCGGGATGTACCGCTGGGGCGTCGCCCAGGGCTACAGCCTCGAGCTGGCGCGTACCCTGGCCATGAACACGCTGGTGGTGATGGAGATCTTCTACCTGTTCTTCATCCGCAACCTCCACGGCACATCGCTGACCCTCCAGGGCGTTCGCGGCACGCCCATCGTCTGGGCCACGGTGATCACGGTCACGCTGGCGCAGTGCGCCATTACCTACCTGCCGCCGCTGCAGCCGGTATTCGGCACGGAGGCGGTGCCGCTTCTGGAGGGTGTGTTTGTCGTGCTTGCGGGAGTGGCCGTCTTCGTCATCACGGAGATCGAGAAGCAGTTCCGCCTGCGCTGGGTCGCCCGGGGAGCACCGCCCTAGTGAAAGTCCCGCGACTTCACGCCGAGCCCTTCCAGCTCGCCCGTCAGGTCCTCGAGGGCCCCGGCCATCACGTGGATGACGCCATCTCGCGCCTCCACCGTGCCCTTGACCAGCAATAGCCGCGCGTTCATCAGGGCGGCGCGGAAGCGCTCCTGCACCCGCGGCCAGATCACCACGTTGGCGTTGCCGGTTTCGTCCTCGAGGGTGAGGAAGACCACCCCCGATGCGGTGCCCGGCCGCTGCCGGCAGGTGACCAGGCCGGCGATGCGCACGAAGCGGCCGCTGCCGAGGCCGGCGAGGTCTGCCTGGCGTTTGCAGCGGTCGAAGGGGGCGCGGTCGCGGAGCAGGGAAAGGGGGTGGGCGCGCAGCGTCAGCGACAGGGCGCGGTAGTCGGCCAGCACCTCCTCGGCGACCCCGGGGGCGGGGAGGGCCACGGCGTCGTCCAGGGCCGCGACCGGCTCGGCGGCCTCGTAGGCCAGCAGCGGCTTCGCGCTTTCCATGGCCAGCACCTGCCAGTGCGACTGGCGCCGGTGGCCGCTGATGTTGGCCAGCGCATCGGCGGCCACCAGCGCCTGCAGGTCGCCCTTGTCGAGGCGCGCGCGCCGGCGCAGGTCCGCCACCTGGGTGAAGGGGCCGCTCCTGCGCGCTTCCGTAAGCCGTGTGGCAGCCTCGCGCGAGAGGCCCTTCACTAGGCGCAGGCCGAGGCGGATGGGGCCGCGGGCCGGCTGTAGGTCTTCCGGATCCAGCGCCAGCTCGTGGTCCCAGCCGCTCGCGTTCACGTCCACCGGCAGTACCAGCACGCCGTGGCGGCGCGCGTCCTGCAGCAGCTGCGAAGGGGTGTAGAAGCCCATGGGCTGGCTGTTCAGCAGCCCCAGGTAGAAGGCCGCCGGGTGGTGCCGCTTGAGCCAGGCGGACACGTAGGCCAGCAGCGCGAAGCTCGCCGAGTGCGACTCCGGGAAACCGTAGCCGCCAAAGCCCTTGATCTGGTCGAACAGCCGCCGGGCGAAGTCTTCATCGTAGCCGCGCTTGATCATGCCCTCCGTGAGCTGCTGCTCGAAGGTGAGCAGCTTGCTGTTCTTCCCCCAGTTGGTGATGGCCCGGCGCAGGGCGTCCGCCTCGCCGCCGGAAAAGCCCGCGGCGACCATGGCCAGGCGGATGACCTGCTCCTGGAAGATGGGCACGCCGAGGGTGCTCTCGAGGACGCCGCGGATGGCTTCGTCCGGGTAGGTGACCGGCTCCAGCCCCTGCCGGCGGCGCAGGTAGGGGTGCACCATGTCGCCCTGGATCGGCCCCGGGCGGACGATGGCGATCTCGATCACCAGGTCGTAGAAGCAGGCGGGCTTCAGGCGCGGCAGCATGGTCATCTGCGCCCGGGACTCGATCTGGAACACGCCGATGGCGTCCGCCTGCTGCAGCATGCGGTAGGTGGCGGCATCCTCCCGCGGCACATCGGCGATGCTGCGCAGGCGCGGCTCGTAGCCGTTCACCAGCTCGAGGCTCTTGCGCACCGCCGAGAGCATGCCGAGGGCGAGGATGTCGACCTTCAGGAGGCCCAGGGCCTCGATGTCCTCCTTGTCCCACTGGATCACGGTGCGCTCGGGCATGCTCGCGTTCTCCACGGGCACCAGGTTCGACAGCGGCCCGCGGGAGATGACGAAGCCGCCCACGTGCTGCGACAGGTGCCGGGGAAAGCCGAGCAGCTCCTGTACCAGCGTGTAGAACAGCTGCGCCGTCCGGCCGTGCCCTGCCACGCCCTGCTCCTCGAAGCGCTTTTCCAGGTCCCGTGTCTTGTCCCACCAGGCCAGGGATTTGGCCAGGTCGTCGACGAACACCGGGTCGAGCCCCAGGGCCTTGCCGACGTCGCGCACGGCGCTGCGCGCGCGGTAGGTGATGACCGTGGCCGCGAGCGCAGCCCGGCGCCGGCCGTACTTGTCGTAGATGTACTGGAGGACCTCCTCGCGGCGCTCGTGCTCGAAGTCCACGTCGATGTCCGGCGGCTCGTCGCGCTCCCGGGAGATGAAGCGCTCGAAGAGCAGGGACACCTGCTCCGGCGACACCTCGGTGATATGCAGGCAGTAGCAGACCACGGAGTTGGCCGCCGAGCCGCGCCCCTGGCAGAGGATGCCCCGCTCCCGGGCGAAGCGCACCACGTCGTGCACGGTGAGGAAGTAGTACTCGTATTCGAGCTCGTGGATGAGCGCGAGCTCGCCGTCGATGCGCTCGCGGATCGCCACCGGCGTGCCCCGGGGCCAGCGCGACCGTTCGCCGCTGGCGACCAGTTCGCGCAGGTAGCTCGCCGCCGTGTGGCCCGGGGGCACCAGCTCCTCCGGGTACTCGTAGCGCAGCTCGTCGAGGCTGAAGGCGCAGCGCGCGGCGATGCGCGCCGTCTCGGCCAGCAGCTCGTCGGGGTAGAGCGTGCGCAGTTGCTCGAGGCTGCGCAGGTGCTGCTGGGCGTTGGGCAGGCGCCGGCGCCCCAGGCGCTCCACCGAGGTGTTGTGACGGAGCGCCGTCATCACGTCGTGCAGCGGCTTGCGCTGCGCCGTGTGCATGCGCACATCACCGCAGGCCACCAGCGGCAGCCCCAGCTCCGCCCCGAGGCGGTTCAGCGCAAGGTAGCGCGCCACCTCGCCGTTGCCGAGCAGGTAGTGCACCCCCAGCCACACGCGCCCCTGGCACAGGCGGGCGAGCTGCCGGCCGTAGCCGCGCGTCTCCTCGCCCGAATCCTCCGGCAGCCAGATCAGCAGGCAGCGCTTGAGGTGGAAGATCACGTCGCGCAGCGTCGCCCGGTACTGCCCCTTGGGACTGCGCCGCCGCGCCAGGCTGATGAGCCCCGACAGCTCGCCGTAGGCCGCCCGGGACGGTGCCAGCGCCACCAGCCGCACCCCCTCCACCAGCCGGAACTCGCTGCCGATGAGCAGCGGCAGGCCGCATTCCCTGGCCGCGACGTGAGCCTTTACTACGCCTGCCAGCGAGCATTCATCGGTGATTGCCAGGCCGCCATAGCCCAGGGCCGCCGCACGCTCCACCAACTCCTGCGGGTGCGAGGCGCCGCGGAGGAAGCTGTAGCAGGTGAGGCAGTGGAGCTCGGCGTAGGGCATGAAGGAGCGGTTATCCGCTGTTCAGGCCCGGGTGCGAAGGATGAGCACGTGAAGTGCAATACGCTGCGTGGCGGGTGAGCAGTGTCCTTCGTTCGCCAGGTTGCTGAGGAACTCATCCACATGCCTCGCGGAGAGCCTGGCCGGATGCTGCTTCCCATGGAAAAGGATGAACCGCCGGACCCAGTGCAGGTAGGTCTTTTCCGTTTTCCATGCATAGCCGTGATCGCGCCTGTGGCGGCGCAACTGGTCGAACAGGCGGACCGGTGCCGCCGGCACGTTGGGTCGGATATCGTCCATCGAGCACCAAGAAGTACTGTATGGACATACAGTATAGCTCTCTGTAAGGTTCTGCCAATGCCGTTTTTCAACGGACGCGTGCCAGTGCGCTGCAACTAGCCGCCGTAAGCCACTGATGGAGAGAGAATTTGCATCAGAATGTCCTGAGCGTTTTTGATGAACCGTTAAACGCGACGGGCAGCGGTGATCCACTGGTGCTACCTTTGATAACGCGTAAGTTGTTGATTTATAGCGGTGATACGTAATGAGTAGTTCAATGCGACGGGAGGTAGCCGGAATGGTGATAGACGGGCCGGTCCGGTTACTTAGCTGTTAGCTGTCAAGTTCTCAGCAAGTACGCTGTAGCCGGAGCCCTATCGAAGTGATACTATAGTGATACTTCAGAAGAGGTTAGCCCATGAAAGTTGAACTAGTCACCAACCTCAAGCGTCAAGCAACGAAGATCCTAGCGGATTTGCATGAAAGCAAAGAGGCCGTCTTGATTACAGAACATGGTCAACCATCGGCCTACCTGGTTGATGTTCAGGACTACGAGTTTATGCAGCGCAGACTGGCACTGCTGGAAGGATTGTCCAAGGGAGAGCGGGCAATTCTGGAGGGCAAGACTACCTCCCATAGCAAAGCCAAGGAGCGGATGCAGAAGTGGCTGAAATAATATGGACAGACCCGGCGTTGGACCAGTTAGAGGAGATTGCGGAATACATTGCGCTTGATAAGCCCAGCGCGGCATCTAATCTTGTGAAGGCGATCTTCTCTACGATTGAGCGGCTCGAGCAATTTCCGCAGTCTGGCCATGCTCCACCAGAGCTGCCTGATTCAATCTACCGTGAACTGTATGTAAGGCCTTGCCGGATTTTCTATCGCAGCGAAGATGACGTTGTTCTTATTTTGCATGTCATGAGAGAAGAAAGGCAGCTTCGCAGATTGCTTTTAGAGTCTGAGTTGGACAGCTAACAATCAATTGCACGCGACCTGTTACGCTGGCGCGTGAATAAGGGCGTTAGATGGCTACCAAGGTACCAACCAAAGAGCACCGCAGCGTTCTGGACATCCAGCCACTACTACTTTCTGTGACTGTCGTAGTCTCGTGGATTCTCTTTCAGATCATTTTTATTCTGAGTGTCTCTATCGAAGCAAATGCGTGCATGTATTCGTTCTGGGCTCCGAACGCTACTTGATGGCAAAATCCCTATTTGTACATCGTTTCGATTGTTTCCGGTTTGGCTGCTTTAGCCATGCACCAACTCATGAAAGGGATTCTGAAAGGCTCAGCCTACTACTGGGCAACTGGTGCTTTCGTTCTAGTTTTCTTGGGTCTATGGGCAAACGGGCTCCATGAACTATGGAATGCGATGCGATACGAACGCGGTATCCTTGCTGCTGATGCGTGGTTTCTCGACAAACAAGCGCTGTCCATTGCAATAGACCTTGGTTATTTCAATGAGTGCGATCCCGCCATCTAACCAGGCCAGGCAGTTCGCTCCCTTCCGCCGCGGGATGTCCAAACCGCTACGCGGCTTGGTCGCCCGCTGCTGGCAGCGTTATGGGGCATCGTTACTCGGATGAGCCTTACTCCTAAGCTGGTGTTTCTAGTGGCGGTCACAGCAAATAGCGCCTGGGCTAAATCGGATTTTTCTCTGCACACGAAAATGTACTTTCCGATTCTCCGATTTTCAGCAATGTACCCAATGGAAGCGGCGCGGAAAGAGATAAACGGATTTTGCACCTTGCAGTTCGATGTCGCGGAGAACGGCGATGTAGAGAATCCACAGGTTCTGGCGTGCTGTCCGGAAGGATATTTTGAAAAACCATCGATTGAAGCACTATCCAGGTTCAGGTATCAGTCCTCGAGCTATAGAGTAACTGGTGTGGTTGAAGTCTTTTGGTTCTCCGCCGAAATCAATTCAGAGTACAGCCACTGGAAAAACCTGGGCTTCTACAACAGGGTCGAGTGCAGAGGAGCCGTTCAGGAGTGTCATGCAATCTTGGCGGCCCCATAACAAGCCAAGGCAGCAAGGGCGCTTCGCGCCGGGACCCGCTAACGCGGGCCCCTGCTTGAAGCGTTAGCTGTCGTGGTGAGTAGCAGAAAAAGGATAGCAGCGCTTCTTGCGTCGATAGCGCTCTTTCTTTCCTTTGCAGCCTGGTGGACTATGCCGGTATTTGCCGGCGGGGCCATCCTCGCTGGTATGGTCGCTGTCCCCTTGGCCATCTGTTGCGCGTTTGCCGGTGCACCCAGGACGTCGTCAGTAGCAATGTATTTCTGCGTTGCAGCCTCCGCGCCATTCTGGGTGCCGCGGGGCAGCACGTTTCGCTTTGAACAGGGCTACCTTTGGCTGGGGCCGACGGGAGTGGTTTTTGCGCTAGTCTTGCTTATCTTGTGGAGGCGGCGTGGTACCGCGACCTGACAGGGCCGTGTGCTACCGCGCCGCCTTGCAGCGCTCGGGCTTCCAAGCCGCAGCCCGGTTTCTCAGCCCGTTGAGGCACCGTTGTGTATCTTCCGGAGGACATCGAAGTGAACAGGACTGAAGCCGAGTTGATCTATAGAGCAATGAAGGGCACCGATGATCTTGTCAAAGAGATGGAGTCGCTTCGTCCTTCTGACAATCCTGCCGGCACGATTCTTGGCTATGCTCTCACGGTCGCTATCTTTGTTTGGGTACAAAAAGTTTCCAGTTTCAGTAGTTCGCCCGAGAACGTGGCGGTCTTGCTCCTGGGTTTCGTTCTTGTCAACCAGATTGCCGTTACCGAGATCAATCGTCGAACTCACAAACGTATTGATGTGCTCTACAAGTTGATGAACAAGCGAACTGCCCGGCAAGACGCATGACAGGGTATGGCAAGCGCTTTGCGCTCCTTGCCATGATCATAAGGGCCTACCGTTTTCCCGGAGGGGATTCATGAGCAGGGTGTATCGTTCCAGGGTGGATCGCTGGCTGGTGGTGGTCCTGGTCGCTTCGGCCATCGTCTGCCTCGGTGCTGCGCTGGCGTCGTTTCGCGCAGCGAGTGGTCTCGGGCTGGCCGGGCCCCTCGTGGCGCTGCTGGTCGGTATCGGGCTGCCGCTCTGGCTCGTCGCCAGCACCCGCTACACCTTGACCGATGAGGTGTTGAGGGTCACCTGCGGGCCCTTCCGCTGGCGCATCCCCCTCGGGCAGATCACCGGCGTCACGCCCACGTCCAACCCCCTGTCCAGCCCGGCGCTGTCCCTGGACCGCCTGTGCATCGCCTATGGCTCCGGCAAGTCAGTGCTCATTTCCCCCGAGGACAAGCGCGGCTTCATCGACGACCTCGAAGGACGCCGCGCCGGCGGCTGACGCAGCAGGGCATCCCGGGCGGGGTGGCCGAAGCGGAAAGCGACGGGGTTTGCCATGAGCCGATGCCACGATCACGATGTACGCGACACTCGCCACCCTGTGTTTCGTCGAGACGGTGGATTTTCGGGCGTTCGGTGGTGGAGTGGCGCGTTACTACGTGATGACCGGGGAGTACCTGCTGTACATCGCGCTGTCCGCCTACCTGCTAAGATCGAGCCGGATTCGGGCGCGCTTCTCCCGGGGTGCGTGAGCCAAAGTGAGCGTCCTTACGGCGCGACTGCCATAGAGGATTCGCCATGGACGTTGAGCGGTGCGGTCTCATCCTGAATGTCGCCAACTTCGACGCATGTGTCTCGTTCTACAGAACGGTGTTCGGTCTGAACGAATTGTTTTCGAAGGTGAATGGCGACTTCCGCCTGACCTGCCTGGAGTTCGGCTCCGCCTATCTCATGATCGAGACCGGCGGCGTGGCGTCTGCAGAGGAAAAGACCAGCGCGCAGAGCCCGACCATACTGCGCTTCAACGTGGCGGATATTCAGGAAGCCTTCGACGCGATCCGCAAGCAGGACAGCAAGGCCAGGCTGATCAGGAATGACTGGGGTACGATCGTTCGCTGTACAGACCCTGACGGTAACCCCATCAGTATCAGGGAGAGTGCGGGGTTCGTGCCGTCATGAGACCCGGTTCTGCATTACTGCTTGGGCTCTGTTTCTGCGCCGTCGGCTGCAGCAACCAGCAGCTCTACGACGCCATCCAGGAAAGCCAGCGGGTGGACTGCCAGCGGTATCCGGACTCGCGCTATGAAGAGTGCATGCAGCAACTCGACAAGCCCTACGAGGCCTACGAGCAGGAGCGCGAAGCGCTCGAGGAAGAGTGACCCCCGGGCAACCGGTCCTCGTTGACAGCGACGGTAGGGGTTGTGGCACCGTCGAAGCCGCAGCTTGCGCCCGAGACCGCCGGGCGCGCGGAGGCCGCTATCAGGGAGCTTTCCAGCACCAGTTTTTCGCTGTTCGGCGCCGCGCTGGTCGCCATCAGCTACGGGATCGCGCGCTTCGCCTTCGGCCTGTTCGTACCGCCGATCCGCGACGACCTCGCGCTGCGGCCTGCGCTCGTGGGCGTCATCGGCGCGCTGCCGCTGGTGAGCTTCGTGCTGGCGACCCTGGTCGCGCCCCTGGCGGCTGACCGGCTGGGCGCCCGCAATGCCGCCGTGCTCTCCGGCGTTTTCGGTACGGCGGGCCTCGCGCTGATCAGCGCGAGCGACGATGCGTTCATGCTCGGGGCAGGCGTGTTCGCCTGCGGACTCTGCACCGGGCTCATGATGCCGGCGCTCACGGCGGCCATGCAGGCGCTGGTCGACCGCTCACTGCACGGGCGCGTGAGCTCGGTGATGAATGCGGGCACCAGCATCGGTGTGGTGCTGTCCGTGCCCGCGGTGTTCTTTCTCGCCGGCGACTGGCGCTTCGCCTATGCGGTGTTCGCGGTGCTGGCGGCGCTCGGTGTCCTTGCGGCGGTCGCGGTCATCCCCGCTGTATCACGCATCACGCCCGCCGACGCGGCCCCCCCGCCAGCCGTCACGGCGCTGCAATGGTGGCGGCTCCTCCGCCTTTCCGTGTTTGCTTTCATCATGGGCTTTGTCGCTTCCGCCTACTGGGTCTTTGCGCCGGATCTCATGGTGACGACCGGCGGGCTGCCGGCAGCCGCGACCGGGGGGCTCTGGCTGGCCGTGGGCCTGGCCGGCCTCGGCGGCGCGGTCGTCGCAGATCTCGCGGACCGGAACAACCCGCCGATCACGCAGTCGCTGATGCTGATGATGCTGGCAGCAAGCCTGTCTCTCCTTGCCGCGAGCCCCGGCCAGCTCACGCTCGCGGTGTTCTCCGCCATGGTCTTCGGCCTGGCGTACATGAGCCTGACAGGCCTGTACCTGATGACGGGCATACGCCTCCTGCCGGGACGCCTGTCTCTCGGGCCGGTGCTGCCGTTCATGGCGGTTGCCCTCGGGCAGGCTGCCGGGTCACCCCTGGTGGGCGTGCTGGCCAGGGAGCTCGGCTACACGGATACCTTCTCCCTGTTCTCGGCCATCGGCATTCTCGCTGCACTTCTGTCGCCCATGTATCCGCGCCTCATCGAGTACGGTCCCGTTGAGGAGGGCGCCGATTTGACCGGCCTCCAGGCGGCTTACGACCAGCAGCTGCAGGACGAGGCTGGTGAGCCGCTGCAGGTGGTGGCGGTGGGCGGGCTCGACGAGTGAACAGCCGGCCGGGACAGATCAGTGCGTCGCCGCCGGCGCGCGCTTGCGATACGCTGTTCCGGTGACGTTCAATTTTTAATGAACGGCTTTTGACGGACAGCTTTGCTGGCCACAGGGAGTGAACAGGATGGCGGTAACCGACCGGGCTCTCGTTGAAACCGGCTTCTGGGCGAAGCTTGGAAACCATGCCACGGCCGCGGGGCGCGAGGTCGTCGAGAAAGCGCTGTGGCTCTACTATGCCGCACGCGCGCCGCAGACGCCCGCCTGGGCCCGCTCCGTCATTTATGGTGCGCTCGCCTACCTGGTGCTTCCGGCAGACGCCATCCCGGACGCCCTGCCGGCGATCGGCTTCAGCGATGACCTGGCGACCCTGACCGCCGCGGTGGCTACGGTGGCGCTGTTCATTGACGACGCGGTCAAGGAGAAGGCGGCGGCCAGGCTGGCCGGGTGGTTTGGCCCTTATCGGAGCACCGATGAGGCCCACTGAGGCCTGCTGCGGCGCGCACCGGCGCCCTGCCACGCATGCCTGGGGTTGGGCCTGCCCGCCGCCATTCGTCGGCCGCGGGAGCGTTCATCGTGGCCTACACTTCGGTCATTGATGGCGGTTTACAGGGCTGTGGAAGCCGGGTGGGGGAGCGCGATGACGCAGACAGAACAGATCGATTATCTCGAGTTCGCGTCCGCGGACCTCGAGGCGACCAAGGCGTTCTTCGCCGACGCCTTCGGCTGGACCTTCACGGATTACGGCCCCGATTATGTCGACAGCCCTTCGGGCGGGCCCATGGTGGGTTTCTACCGGGCCGAGGGGGCCACGCGGCAGGAAAACGGCGGGGCGGTCGTCGGCTTCTACAGCGATGACCTCGCCGGCAGCCAGGCGCGGGTCGAGGCGGCCGGGGGCACGATCCTGAAGCCGGTCTACGCCTTCCCCGGCGGGCGCCGCTTCCACTTTCTTGAACCCAGCGGGAACGAGTTCATTGTCTATGCCATCCTCGGCGACGAGGATGCCGTGCCGGCTTGAAATTGCTGCCACTGTTCGACAGTCACCTGCACATCATCGACCCGCGCTTTCCGGTGGTCGAAAACGCGGGCTACCTGCCCCCGTCCTTCACGGTTCCTGACTATCTCGCGCGCACGGCGGCCTGGCCGCTGGTCGGTGGGGCCGTGGTGTCCGGCTCCTTCCAGGCCTTCGACCAGTCCTACCTGGTCGCGGCGCTGCGCGAGCTGGGCGAAGGGTTCGTGGGCGTCACACAGCTGCCGGCGGCGGTGACCGACGACGAAGTACTGGCGCTGGCGGCGGCGGGAGTCCGGGGCGTGCGCTTCAATCTTCGACGCGGCGGCTCGGCGGCCGTGGCGGACCTCCAGTCCATGGCAGCGCGCTTCCATGAACTCGCCGGGTGGCACGTGGAGCTCTACGTCGATGCCGCGGAGCTCGGCCCCATGCGCCACACGCTGCTCGAGCTTCCCGCCGTGTGCATCGACCACCTCGGCCTCAGCCGGGCCGGGTTTCCCCTCCTCCTGGCACTCGTGGAGCGTGGCGTGCACGTAAAGGCCACGGGTTTCGGCCGCGTGGACTTCCCGGTCGAAGCTGCGCTGCGCGAGATCCATGCGGTAAACCCGGAGGCGCTCATGTTCGGCTCGGATCTTCCCTCGACCCGGGCGCCACGGCCCTTCGCGGCGTCGGACATCGACCGGGTGGGAGAAGCGCTGGGCGACGCGGGCGCCCGGGCGGTGCTGTGCGACAATGCGCGCGCGTTCTACCGGGTGCCGGGAAGCGATGCCTGAAAACACTGTGTCGACGCTGACCTGGATTGTCGCCAGTGGTCTGCTCATGAGCGCGCTCGCCCTCGTGGGGTCGCTCACGCTGGTGCTGAGCGAGCGAGCGCTCGAGCGGCTGCTGATGCCACTGGTGGCCTTTGCCGCAGGTTCGCTGATCGGCGGTGCCTTCCTGCACATGATTCCGGTGGGCCTGGCACAGTTCGCGGGCGGCGACAGCTTTTTCCTGTGGGTTCTGCTCGGCTTCTTCACGTTCTTTGTGCTCGAGCAGTTCCTGCACTGGCACCACTCCCACCGGGCGAGGGAGACCGGCCGGCAGCCGATGACCTACCTCATCCTGCTCGGCGATGGCCTGCACAACTTCATCGGCGGTCTTGCGATCGGCGGCACCTTTCTCATCGATATCCGGCTCGGCATCATGGCCTGGCTCGCGGCCGCGGCCCACGAGGTACCACAGGAGCTGGGGGATTTCGCGGTCCTCGTACAGGGCGGCTGGTCGAAGCGGTCCGCGCTGCTGTTCAACGTGCTGTCGGCGCTCACGTTCCTGCTCGGCGGCCTCGTTGCCTACTTCGCCGCGGCGCGCATCGATGTGGCTTTCCTGGTCCCCTTCGCCGCGGGCAACTTTATCTACATCGGCGCCTCCGACCTGGTGCCGGAGGTCAAGCGGCACCAGGAACGCGGCGCAAGCGGCGTTCATCTCATGGCCTTCGCCGCGGGCCTGGCGCTCATGTGGCTGATCCGGGTCGCGTTCGAAGGCTGAGGAGGGGCATCGGTCGCGAGCCGGCAGCCAGCTGCTGCTGGCCCTGTGGCTCCCGCTGCGCGGCCTGCCGGCCGAAACAACTGCCGACAGCTAGCGCTCCGACAGCCCCGCCTGCCGCAGGCGCCAGAGGAGCACGTCGAGCCGGTCCTGGCCGAAGAAGGGCTCGCCGCGGAAGGTGCAGGTCGGCACGCCCCAATGCCCGGCGGCTTCATGGGCAGCCTGGTTTTCCTCGATCACGGCTTCCAGCCGGTCCGCGTCCGCCTCGATCTGCCGGTCCAGGGCCGCGAGGTCGAAGCCGGCGCGGGCCGCGGCCACGGCCAGGTGGTCGCCCTCGTGCCAGTTCTTCGTGCCGCCCCAGATCACGCGCGCGATCTCGTCGGCAAAGGCGATGCCGTCGCCCTGTTCCGCGGCGAGGGCGCCGAGGCGGGTCAGGCGGTGGATGTAGGGCTGCTCTTCCCCGGTCTGGCGCACGCCGTTGTCATCCACGTACTGGTTGACCGGGTCAGGCTCGGGCCAGCTGATTGGCAGGGCAAGGTATCCGGCGCAGCGCATGAGGTCCGTGAGGAAGTAGCCGAGCCACTGGGGGGGCTGGTTGTGGAAAAACTCCGGCGTGCGGATCGCCAGCGGGTAGACCGGCCGGAAGTTCACCGTCAACGCGTAGCGGGTCTGCCAGTCGCGCAGGCGCGGCGTCGCCAGGTAGGACCAGGGGCTGCGGAAGGACCAGAAGACGTCGATTTCCAGGGGAGCGGCCATGATGCTCTCTTGTCGTTGTCGTACTATCGGGCACGATAGCATGGTTCCGTTGAGCTGCAGCAGGCCTCACCCCGGGGCAGGAGTCCTGCTACCTTGAGGGTATGGCAACCGGACGACAGGGAGGCCGCGCCATGGTGCAACGACGGGAGACTCGACTGAACGCGGAACATCGGGGGTTGCTGGAGGCGGCGGTGCAGGCGCCCTCCAGCCACAACACCCAGCCCTGGCTGTTCCGGCTCGAGGATGACGTTGTACATCTGCTCGCAGACCGCACGCGGGCACTGCCGGTGAATGACCCCGATGACCGGGAGCTCACCATCAGCTGTGGCTGCGCGCTCCTGAACCTTCGCGTGGCCGCCGCTGCCGCTGGACTGCGGGCCGATTGCCGCCTGCTGCCGGACGCTGATGACGAGGACCTGCTCGCGACGGTGCACCTTGCCGTCGCCACCGGCCCCGGGAGCGATGCGCCGCTGGCTGAGGAGATCGGTCGCCGTCGTACGCTGCGCAAGCGCTTCGACGACCGGGCGGTGCCCCCGGCCGTGCTTCGGGACCTGCTGCGCACGGCGGAGGACGAGGGTGCCTGGGCGGTTGTCGTCGACGACGAGGCGCAGCGACAGGCCGTCGCGGCGCTGGTATCCGAGGGCGATGCGATGCAGTGGGCCAGCCCGCACTGGCGCCGCGAGCTGGCGCAGTGGATGCACCCGCGACGCCGCGGCGACGGGCTGGCGCTCGCCGGCATCGTGGCCCCCCTGGCGCAGGTGGTCGTGCGCACGGTGGACATGGGCACCGGCGTCGGCGCGAAGGATCACGCGCTGGCAGAGAACTCGCCGCTGCTCCTTGCCATCGGGACCGCGGGTGACAGCAGCGAAGCCTGGCTCCGCGCCGGCCAGGCGCTGGAGCGGCTGCTGCTGGTGGCCTGCGGCCACGGGCTCCAGGCGGGCTACCTCAACCAGCCGCTGCAGCTACCGGCGCTGCGGCACCGGCTGCAGCACTGCCTCGGGCACGACGGCTTTCCGCAGGTGCTCCTGCGCCTGGGCTACTGTGACGACCCCGGCGAGGCCTCGCCCCGGCGGCCGGTGGAAGCGGTGCTCGTCGCTGCCGGTGACGAAAGGCTCGAGCCTCGCTAGCCGGGGGCACGGGCGCGGTGCGCAGCGGCTGCGGGGTCCTGGCGGTAGAAGCTCGACAGCTGCCGGTAGACGGCGGGAAAGGCGGCCTCGAGCCGCGCCGGTGCTTCGAAGAATTCCTCCGACAACACGGCGAAGAACTCGCCCGGTGACTCGGCCGCGTAGGGGTCGACCGCCGTTTCCGCCCCGGCGTCTACCGCCTCGCAGAGGGCCGCATAGGCCGCACTGAACGCCTCGGTCCAGGCCGCGGGATCCATGCCGCGGTGCAGCGGCGGCATGCCGTTGGGGCCCCCGCTCAGCATGTCCAGCTTGTGCGCGAACTCGTGGATGATGATCGCGCCGTCGAGGTCGCCGTCGGGTCCATCCCCGGCGATGTCGCCCCAGGAGAGGATGACCGGCCCCTGCTCCCAGGACTCGCCGGCCAGCTCCTGCCGGCGCTCGTGGAGCACGCCGGCCTCGTCGAACTCCTGGCGGTCGACCAGGAAGGTGTCGGGGTAGACGATGACGGTCTGCCAGCCCCGGTAGGCCTCGAGGCCGAGCTCGAGCACGGGCAGGCAGGCCTGCGCCGCGATGGCGGTGCTCATGGGCGCGTCCACGGTGAGGCCGCCGGCGCCGGCGATCGTTTTCCCGGCGAGGAACTGGCCGGCGAGCATGCGCAGCCGTGCGCGCTGGTCCCTGTCCAGGTAGTCGAGAGCCGGCAGGCGGCGGCAGGCGGCGCGCCAGGCACCGTAGCGGAGGCGGGTCTGCCGGAGGCGCCGCGCGCGGCGTGCGCGACGGCAGCGGTAGTTAAAGCGAGCGAACATGCCGGGTGCTGCTGCCAGGATCGGGATGACAGGCGAACGATAGCAGGTTCCTTCGCCGCCGTGCCCCGGCTGGCGGCACAGATGGCGTTCCGCTAGAGTCAGGGGCATCAGCAACCCGCCACCTGATCACGAGGAGCTTTACCATGGTCACGTTCCGCTGCCTCCTGTGCGCCTTTGCGTTGCTGCCGGTGCTCGCCTGCGCCGATGCCGGCGCGACCTTCGAGCGCGAGGTGATTGCCGATTTCGACGAGCCCTGGGCGCTCGCCTTCCTTCCGGACGGCCGCATGCTCGTGACAGAGAAGAAGGGCAGCCTGTTCGTCGTTTCCCGGGACGGCGCCAGGGCCGGTCCGGTGACGGGGCTGCCGGATGTGGCCTACGGCGGCCAGGGCGGCCTGGGGGATATTGCGCTGCATCCGGACTTCGCGGAGAACGGCCTGGTCTACCTGAGCTATGTCGAGAGCGGCACCGGCGACACGCGCGGCGCCGCGGTCGTCCGCGGTGTGCTGGCTACGGAAGGCCGGCGCCCGGCGCTGCGCGATGTCGAGGTGGTCTGGCGCCAGTATCCGAAGGTCTTTGGCTACGGCCACTACGGCCACCGGCTGCTCTTCGATGACGAGGGCTACCTGTGGATCAGCTCCGGCGACCGGCAGAAGTTCACGCCGGCGCAGGACATGCAGGCCAACCTCGGCAAGATGCTCCGTCTGCACGACGACGGTTCCGTGCCCGCCGACAATCCGTTCGTGGATTACCGGAGCGAGGAGCCGCTGGTCGATGACGTCGCCGTTTACGGCGAGATCTGGTCCCTGGGGCACCGCAACCCGCTGGGTGTCGCCCTCGATGCCGAGGGCCGGCTCTGGGAGATCGAGATGGGCCCGGCCGGGGGCGACGAGCTCAACCTCGTGAAGCGCGGCGCCAACTACGGCTACCCGGTGGTCTCCAACGGGGACCATTACGACGGGCGCCCCATGCCCGACCACGATACCCGTCCGGGGTTCGAAGCGCCGAAGGCCTGGTGGACGCCGGTCATTTCCCCCGGTGACCTCATGATCTACCGCGGCGACCTCTTTCCGGGCTGGCGCGGCGATGCGCTGGCCGCCGGCCTGTCGTCCCAGGCGATCGTCCGTATCCGTCTCGGCGAAGACAGCGCGGAAGAGGTGGCACGCTACCCGATGGGTGCGCGTATCCGCAGCGTCGTCGAGGGGCCGGAGGGCGAGCTCTGGGTGCTCGAGGACGAGCGCGGCAGCAGCCAGGGGCGCCTGCTCCGGTTGACGCCCGCCGAGCGGTGACCGCCGCGTGGCCGAGTTCCGCGACCACCTCGCCGGCAGCAGCGGCGCCGCTCTCTGGACCGGCCTCGCGCTCGGTCTTCTGCTGGCGCTGCTGCTCGCCTGGGGTGGCGGGCTCGCGGGCGACATCGACCTGACGCTGGACCTGGGTCCGCTGCAGGGCCTGTGGTTGCTGCTGGTACTGCCTGCCCTCCTGGTTGCCCTCAGCGTCATCGTATCGCCCCTGTCCTGGCTTCTGCGTTCGCTGTGGCAGCGGCTGCGCCGGTGAGGCTCACCCTCAAGGTCGTGCCGGGCAGCTCCCGCGACCAGGTTGTGGGGCGCCTGGGTGATGCGATCAAGGTCCGGGTGAGCGCGCCGCCGGAGAAGGGGAGGGCGAACCGGGCCGTGGCGTCCCTGCTCGCCGCGTTCTTCGACCTGGAGCCGGCCGCGGTGCGGATCGTCGCCGGCGGCGCCGCTTCCCGAAAAATCGTCGAACTCGAGGGCGCCGACCCGGCGGCGGTGTCTGCCCGGATCGATTCGCTGTAGTTCCAACCCGCCCCCCGCCAAGGAGACTCACCCACAATGGATGCGCTGCAAGTAAGCACCGAGCCCGACCCGCTGGCCCCCTACCGGATATCCCAGGCCTTCCGCGTCGGCGACCTGCTGATCACCTCGGGCCAGGCGGCGATCGACAGGGGTGGCAACCTGGTCGGCGTTGGCGACTTCGCCGCGCAGGCGGAGCAGGTCTTCGCGAACCTGGCGGAGGTACTGGAAGCCGGTGGCTCCAGCCTCGCGCAGGTCGTCAAGGTCACCATCTACCTGACGGACATGGGGCGCTTTCCCGACGTCGTCGCCCTTCGTGAGCGCTATTTCACGCCACCATACCCGGCGGACACGATCGTCGAGGTAAAGGCGCTGGCGCTCCCGGAGCTGGAGATCGAGATCGAGGCGACGGCGCTGGCGCACGGCACGACGCGGGCTGCCGGCCAGCCGTGAGCCGCCCCGGGCCCTGCGCTGATGGACACTGAGCGCCGTTTTCACTGCGGCTGCGGGGTGTCGGGCCTCGAGCTGGGTGCGGCACCCCTGCTGCGCTTCTACTGTCATTGCTCCCTCTGCCGGCAGTTCAACGGAGCCCCCCGCGCGGATGTGGTCGTGTACCGCCGCCGGGAGGTGTCCGTGCTGCCCGGCAGTGACCTGACCTTCGAGCGGCTTCGACCGCCGCCGGCGGTCGACCGCGGGCGCTGCGCGCGCTGTCGCGAGCCGGTGGTCGAGTTTTTCGACCTGCCGCTCGCACCGCGGCTCGCCTTCGTGCCGGCGGCACTGCTGGAGCGGTCGATGGTGTTGCCGAGTCCCGCCTTGCACCTGTTCTGCGCCGCCGACGAGGCCGTTGAGGACGGGTTGCCGCGCTACGATGGCTACCTGCGCAGCCAGCTCGCCTTCCTGCGCCGGCTGTTGCCCGCCGTGCTGCGCACGCCGCGCTGACGCCGTGCCCGGTTTCGTGTTGTCGTCGACCCTGGCGCTGCCGGCCGCGGAAGCGTCGTCGAGGCTGCTCCGCCCTCCGGCGGTGAACGCCGAACTGGGGCCGTGGCTGCGCATGACGATGCCGGGAGCCTGGGCCGGGCGGCCCCTGCCCGCCTGGCCGGTAGGCCGGCCGCTGTTCCGGAGTGTCATCCTGTTTCTCGGTGTGCTGCCGCTTGACCTCCACCACTTTCGCCTGGAAGCCACGGGGGAGGCGGGCTTCTACGAACGCTCAAGCTCCCTGATCATGCGCAACTGGCGGCACAAGCGGCTGCTGCGAGCGGTCCCGGGCGGGACGCTCGTGGAGGATCGGGTGGTCTTCGCCTGCCGTCTGCCCCTGCTCGGTTCACTGATCGCGCCGGTCTACCGGGCGGTTTTCCGGCATCGCCACCGCCGTCTGCGGCGCTGGTACGCGCAGGTAGGTGAGCCGGCGCCATAGGTATTCAAGCGGCCCGAAGCGGTGGCGCGCCAGCCACCAGGGGCTCAGCCACAGCTGCAGGGTCCACAGGGCCAGGACCACGAGGTACAGCTGCGCCCGCCCGAGGTGCCCGACGAGGCCGAGCCCGGCACCGGTGAACAGGAACAGGGCGACAAGGGAATGCAGCAGGTAGTTGCTGAGCGCCATGCGGCCAACGGCGGCGAGGCGCCTTGCTGGGGCGTTGAGCCAGCCACGCTGGAGGAGCCAGGCGACCAGGCCCAGGTAGCCGAGGGTCATGCCGAGGCGCCCCGCGTGATAGCTCCACTGCAGCTGGGCGAAGGTGTCCATCAGGGCCAGGCCCCCGCCGACGGCGCGTGCCACCTCCCAGCCGTTGACCGCGAGGCCGAGAGCGAAACCGCCCAGCATCAGCCGGCGCAGCGTCTGCCGCGAGGCTTCGCCGCGGAGTATGCCGAGACGGTAGAGCGCCATGCCGAGCAGCATCATCATCAGCGCATCCCAGAGCAGGAACACGGGGTTCACGAAAAAGAGGATGCTGTTCACCTGCGGCAGGTTCCAGGCGAAGGCGCTGGCGTAGGAGCCGCGACGCTGGCTCAGCTCCTCCTGCACCGCCTCGGCCCCGACCAGGTAGGGGGCGCTGAACTCCCGCCAGCCGGCGGCAGCGCTCTCGAACTCCGGGGGTAATGTGGCCGGGTCGCCGCCGGCAGCCAGCGCCTCGTGCGCATCGCGGGCGAACTGCAGCATCAGGTGGAGCACGCTGTAGAGCACCGTACTCAGCAGTGCCACCAGTAAGGCGAGCACGAGCAGCGTGCGCGTCCGGGCGTTGCGCAGCGGGTAGAGGAGGGCACCGCAGATCGCGTAGCAGACGAGAATGTCGCCGAACCAGAGGAGCAGGTAGGCATCGACAAGGCCGAAGACCAGCAGCCAGCCCATGCGCCGGTAGTGGACCGCCGCGCCTTTGGCGCCGTCGCCGGTGGTGAAGAGCAGCAGGCCGGCGCCGAAGAGCAGGGAGAAGAGGCCGCGCATGCAGCCCTCGCCGAGGAGTTCGACGGCGGCCCAGGCGACGAGGTCCGGTGACAGTGCGGCGGAAACGTCGAAACCGGGGTGGGAATAGGCCGGCGACGGCAGGCCGAAGCCGATGATATTCATGAGCAGGATACCGAGGACCGCGAAGCCTCGCAGCGTGTCGAGGAGGAGGATGCGGTCACCGGGCGGGGTCGGTATGGCGGTCATGGACGATTCCCTGGCAGCAGACTCGCGGGAGCTGCCCGTCCCTGGGCCGGAGCCGTCCCCCGCTTCATAATTGTCGCATGGATCTTTTTCCGGAAACCTCATCAGAGGTGATCAGTGCCCCCGGGGCCACGCTGGTGCTGCATCGCGCCGTGGCGCTGGGCCTCGCCAGCGACGCCCTTCTCGAGGAACTGCTGCGGGACACCCCGTGGCGGAGCGGCGACGTGGTGCTCTTCGGCAAGCGCTACCGCCAGCCCCGGCTGTTCGCCTGGTACGGGGATCCCGGTGCCAGCTACCGCTATTCGGGAACGACGCTCGAGCCGCTGCCCTGGACGCCGCGCCTCGATGACCTGCGCCGGCGCATGGAGCGGCTCGCCGGCGCGCCCTTCAACAGCGTGCTGCTCAACTACTACCGGGACCAGCAGGATGCCATGGGCCTGCACGCGGACGACGAGCCGGAGCTGGGCGAGCGCCCGGTGATCGCTTCCCTGAGCCTGGGCGAGCCGCGACCCTTTCGTCTGAAGCATCGCCACGACAGGGAAGTGAGGCCGCTGAAACTGCCGCTGCCTGCGGGCAGTGTCCTGGTGATGGCGGGGGACACGCAGGCGAACTGGAAGCACGAGATCCCGCGGCAGGCGCGGTCCTGCGGCCCGCGGGTGAACCTCACCTTTCGCTACATCTACCCGGCCGATTCAGCGCGCTAGCGGTGCCAGCGCTCGTGCAGCTTGTCCCAGGCGCGGCGTGCCTTCGCCTGCTCCTTGCGTCGCGCCGCCTTCTTCAACACCGGCAGCCGGGACTGTCGCCGGGCGAGCGCGCGGGCAAGTGCCGGGTCGTCCAGGCTGAGCCGCAGGCCGGCAAGGTTGTCCGCATCGTTCAGTACGCCGAGCGCATCCTGCAGGCGGCCCAGGGCCTTGAGGAGGCCGCTTGGTGGCGGCGCCTCCGGGTCGAGGGCGGTGATCTCGAGCATGTAGCGCAGAACCTTCAGGTCCTTGCGTAGGCGGTGGCGGGCGGCCGCGTCGAGCTTGCCGAACCCCCTGCCGTGGCGACGTACCTTCGACCACTGCGCATCCAGCGCGGGCGCGAGAGCACCCGCCACCGGCTGCCGCAGGCGCTTCCGGCGTTTCTTTCCGCGCGGCAGCCACGCGCCCTCGTCCACGAGGCGAAGCAGCGTGATCGCGAAGCCCGTGGCCCCGGCCTGCCGCAGCGCCTCGCGAACCTCTTCGCGCACGGCGTGCTGCCGGGCGACGAGGGCGGCATCGAGCTCGTCGTCGCGCCCTGCCTCGAGCAGCAGTGCCGTGAGAACGTCCGCGTCGCGCAGCGGTGCCAGCAGGCGGCCGAGATCCCTCGCGCGGCGCGCCAGGCCATCACAGCAGCCGTCGCGCAGCAGACCGTCCGACGCCGCGAGCAGGGCGCGCAGCCGGCGCAAGGCCACGCGGAGCTGGTGCGGCCCCTCGGGATCGTCGCGGGTGAACACGGTGTAAAGGTTCTCGGCGATGCTACGCGCGAGCAGCGCGAGCATCGCCTCCACGGCGGCCTCGGCGTTGCGCTGCGGGCCGAGCGTCGAGGGATTGCTGCGGTCGGGTGCGGCTCGCAGCGGCTCGCCGCCGGCCACGAGGGTGAAGCCGCGGGCGGCCTTGCTCGGCTGCACGAGGCGGGCGGCCTCCCTGCCGAGGAGGGTCTGTGCCCAGGCCCAGGCCGGCTCGGCACCGCCGTCGATGCATTCGATCTCCACCTCGCAGAACGGGTCCACTACGTCGCCGGCGGTGACCGAGCCGCGGTCGAAGGCGAGCTCGACGCGGCCTTCGGCTGCTTCCAGCAGCCGCGTGGTGCGCTGGATGTCGGAGCGGCACACGGGCTGTAGCGCTGCGCCGGCGAGCGCACCCTCCAGGGCCCGGCGCACGGCGGCGTGCGAGATACGAGCCAGCGACGGGGTCGGGCTGTCGGCCGGGTCCGTCACCTCGGTGACCCGCTGCAGCCCGGGCAGGGCCAGCCGCGCCGCCTTGACGGTCTGCTCCCAGTGGCCGCCACTGCGCCGCATGCGCAGGAAGAGGCCCGCCTGCATGAGCCGCAGGTCGCCGGCATCATAGTAGATCGACAACAGCTTGCGTGTGCTGGCCCGGCCGATGGTGGCGGGGCGCAGGGCCCGGTGCCGGCGCAGCCTCGCCAGGGTGGCGGCATCGACGCCGGCCTTGAACTCGATCTCTTCGTGCTTGTCGCCCATGGCGTAACGATCCGTCATGGCCGCGGGAAAATCCAGTGCCCGGCAGTGGCAGTGGCCGAGCGCGCGTGCTGACGGCAGCTGCGCTCGATGACGGTATACTCACGGGATGCACCGGCCGGGAGCCGCCATGACGGGACGGCAGCGCAGTAACGACTGATGGAAGGCCTGGCGACCTCCTACCAGCTTCTGCTCACGCTCGGCGGGGTCTTCCTGCTCGGGCTCGTGACCTCGACCATCGGACGGCGGACGTTCCTGCCGCGGGTGACGCTGCTCCTCCTCTTCGGGGTACTCATCGGCGATGCGGGGCTCGGCCTGATTCCCGCCGAGATCCGCGCGCTCTTCCCGGTGGTCGCGGACATGGCCCTGGTCATGGTCGGTTTCCTCCTCGGCGGCCAGCTCACCCCGGCACGGCTGCGCAGCGCGAGCGCCGAGGTGCTGTCCGTTTCCCTCGTGGCGGCGCTGTTGACGGCGGCGGTGGTCGCCGGCGGGCTCTGGGCCCTCGGTCTGCCGCTGCCCGTTGCCCTGGTGCTCGGTTGTATCGCCTCGGCCACGGACGCCGCGGCGGTCTTCGATGTGGTGCAGGAAACGGGCGGTGACAGCCGCTTCGGCCGCGCGCTCCTGGCCATCGTCGCCCTGGACGATGTCTGGGCCCTGGTCCTGTTCTCTGCCGGCATGGCCGTGGCGACGGCGGCGGTGGGCGCCGCCGGAGAAACCGGCTTCGTGCTCACGGCGCTGAGCGAGGTCTTCGGTGCCCTGTTCCTCGGTGGTGCCCTCGGCGTGCCCGCGGCCTACCTGACCGGCCGGGTGCGGCCCGGTCAGCCCGTCCTCTCCGAGGCGATTGGCCTGGTGTTCCTGTGCGGGGGCCTCGCACTCTGGCTGGAGGTGTCCTTCCTGATCGCCGCCATGACCCTCGGCGCGGTGATCGCCAACCTCGCCCGGCACCACGAGTATCCCTTCCACGCAATCGAGGACATCGAGGACCCGTTCCTGCTGCTCTTCTTCGTGCTCGCGGGGGCGAGCCTCGATGTCGCCGCGCTGGCGCAGATCGGCGTCATCGGCGTCTGCTACCTGGGCCTGCGCTCCCTGGGCAAGGTCGCGGGCGCCGGGCTCGGTGGGATGGCGGCCGGCCTCGATGGCCGCTCGGGCCGGCAGCTCGGTTACGCCCTGCTGCCACAGGCGGGCGTCGCCATCGGCATGGCGCTGGTTGCGGCGAACCATCTGCCGGCGCACCGCAGCCTGCTCCTGACCCTGGTGATCAGTTCCACCGTCGTCTTCGAGGTCATCGGGCCGGTCTTTTCCCGGCGCGCGGTACTGCGCGGGCAGCGGCAGGAAGCCGCCACCCGCCGTTGAGCAGGATCAACGGGCGGCGTCCCCGGGCCGCTATACTGGCCGGACCATCCCGGCGGGAGGAAACCATGCCGCGTCGACTGTTTACCGTCCTTTGCTTCCCCTTTCTCTTCGCCTCTCTCTTCGCCCTCCTGGCCGGCTGTACGGGCATGCCGGACGGCGTGGAGCCCGTCGAAGGTTTCGAGGTGGATCGCTACCTCGGCCGCTGGTACGAGATCGCCCGGCTGGACCACAGCTTCGAGCGCGGGCTCGACGGCGTGAATGCCAACTACAGTCTCAATGACGATGGCTCGGTGCGGGTGCTCAACCGCGGCTATGACGTGGATGCGGGCGAGTGGGATGAGGCCGAGGGCATCGCCCGCTTCGTCCAGGGGCCGGCCACGGGGCACCTCAAGGTGTCCTTCTTCGGCCCCTTCTACGGCTCCTACGTGGTCTTTGAGCTGGACAAGGCCGCCTACCAGTATGCGTTCGTGTCCGGCTTCAACCGCTCCTACCTCTGGCTGCTGGCGCGCACGCCCACGGTAGACGATGCGCTCAAGGAGCGTTTCGTGGCCCGGGCAGAGGCTCTGGGTTTCGCAACGGATGAGCTGGTCTGGGTCGACCAGTCGAGGAACAGGGCGCCCTGAGGAAAGCGGAGCGTGCCGCCCGGCACTCCTTGCCTTGCTTGGGGGCCGGGCGGCGTGGGCCGTCAGATGGCGCCGTCAGAACGCTCGATCAGCTGCCACTGTCCGCGCTCGTGGTTGCGCTCGATGTAACGGTACTTCACCGTGGCGCCGTGGGGCGCATCGCTGATGTCATCGGTACCCGGCGCCTTGAACTGCACCCGGCGGCTGCGATTGCTGCGACTCATGTCGCAGGGCGCGGCATCGCCGGCCTCGGCGCTGCGGAACTTCACGTAGACATCGCGACCGAGCTGGGCAGCCTTGCGCTTGTCGACGTTGCCTTCGAGGATGCAATCCTGGGTGATCTCGGCCAGGGCGCTGCCGGCGACAAGGGGCAGGGCCAGGGCGCCGAGCATGCTCAGTGTTTTCGTTTTCATGGTCAGACTCCTTCGCCTCACGGCGAGTTTCACGTCCCTGTAACATTAATGTAACGATGCCATGCTAGGCACTGGCTAAAACCCTACCCCGCGGCCGGGCAAAAGGCAAATTTGTAACCGTTTTGTCATAAAACATTCATAAAGCGTGCTTTAACGGGCCAGGCACCCGTTCCTGCGCAGCGCGGCAGGTGCCTGCGGGGAACCTGGCGCGGCGTCAGGGCTCCTCGGCACCCTCCGCGGGGGCCGCCAGGTGCCCTTCATCGATGACCGGAAGCAGCCAGTAGCGCAGCCGCTCGCGGCCGCAGGCCGCCGACAGGCGCTCCAGGAGGGGCGGCAGGTCCGGAGCTTCCACCAGGACCTCGAAGCGGTCGAAGTCCCGGTATCCGGCCACCTGCTCCGGGATGCTGAAATGACTGTGCTCGCGGCTGAAGCCGAGGGCCGGCAGCAGGGTGAACCCGGCGAGGCCTTTCCGGCCCATGAGCACGTCGACGAAATCGTCGCGCCGCTCCCGGGGCACCATGAAGACGAGGAGGCGGGAATCAGTCATGGCGCTTGCCCTCCGCGAGCTGGTAGAAGACCGGTAGCAGGTACAGGGTGGTCAGTGTGGACGTGAGCAGCCCGCCGATGACCACGATTGCCAGCGGCCGCTGGATCTCCGCTCCCGGGCCACTGGCAAAGACCAGGGGCAGCAGGCCGAACATGGCGGTGGTGGCGGTCATGAGGATCGGCCGCAGCCGCTGGCCGGCGCCGCGCAGGATGCGTTCCTCGAGACCGAGGGCCGCGCTGCGCAGCTGTTCGAAATAGCTCAGCATCACCACGCCGTTCAGCACCGCCACACCGAGCAGGGCGATGAGCCCCACGGAGGCGGGAACGGACAGGTATTCGCCACTCGCGAACAGCGCCATGATGCCGCCCATGAGGGCAAAGGGAATGTTGCCGAGAATCAGGCCGGCCCGCACGAGAGAGCGGAACGTGGTGAACAGGATGATCAGGATCAGCGCCAGGGCCACGGGAATCACCAGCAGCAGGTTGCGCATGGCGCGCTGCTGGTTCTCGAACTCGCCGCCGAAGGCGACGCTGTAGCCCGGCGGCAGCGGGGCACGCTCACGCAGTTGAACACGGAGCTCCTCGACAAAGCCGACGATATCCCGGCCCGCGACGTTCAGGGTGATGGAGCCGAAGCGCCGGCCCTGCTCGCGCTCGATGAGCAGTGGCCCCTCCTCGTAACTGATCGTGGCGATGGCGGACAGCGGCGCGACGCTGCCATCGGGCAGGACCACGGGCTGCTGCGCCAGGGCCGACGGGCTTGCGGGGCGGTCCGTGGCGCCGGCCGGTGCGGCGAAGAGCACCGGGGTGCGCCTGCGGCCCTCGATGATCTCGGAGATGCCGAGGCCCTCCAGCCGGGCCCGGAGCCGGTCGGCCAGCGCCTCGGTGTCGAGGCCGTGCCGGGCCGCGACCTCGCCGCGCACGCGCACGGCGAGGAACTTGCCGCCCTCGGTCACCGCGGCTTTGACGTCCACGGCGCCCTCGATCCCACGGGCGACCGCGGCGCTGCGCTCCACGAGGTCGGCAAGCGTGGCGAGGTCGTCGCCGAAGATCTTGATGGCCACGTCGCCGCTGGTACCTGTCAGCATCTCGGACACGCGCATCTGGATCGGCTGCGTGAAGGTCGTGTTGATGCCGGGGAAGCGTTCGAGCACCGCGCGGATGCTGTCCTCGATGGCCGCCTTGTCCGGTGCGTCCCACTCCCCGCGGGGGGCGAGCTCCATGAAGATGTCCGTCTCGTTGAGGCCCATGGGGTCGAGGCCGAGCTCGTCGGAGCCGGTGCGCGCTACGACCTGGCGGATTTCCGGCACCCCGGCGAGGAGCGCGGTCTCGATCTGCTCGTCGAGGTGCACGGAGGCTGCCAGGGTGATCGTGGGTGACTTTTCCAGCTGCACGATGATGTCGCCCTCGTCCATGACCGGCATGAAGGTCTTGCCGACCACCGCGGCGAGCACGACGCTGAGAGCCAGGAGCACGGCGAGCACGGTCGCGAGCGGCGCGGGCCGCGCGAGCACCCGGCGCAGGGTGGTCGTGTACAGGGCCTGCAGCCGCTGCATGAAGCGCGGCACCCGCGCCGACTCCGCTGTCAGCAGCAGCGAGGCGAGGATGGGTACGAGGGTGAGGGCGATGATCAGCGCTGCCAGCATGGCGTAGACGATGGTCAGTGCCACGGGGGTGAACAGCTTGCCCTCCAGGCCGGTCAGCGTCAGCAGCGGCGAGAAGACGATGAGTACGATGACTGTCCCGGACACCACGGGCGTGGCGACCTCCCGGGTGGCCCGGTAGATCACGTGCAGCCGCGGCAGCGGTGCGGCGTCCGCGAGCCGGGTCACGGCGTTTTCCACCACCACGACGGAGGAGTCCACGATCATGCCGATGGCGATCACCAGGCCGCCGAGGCTCATGAGGTTGGCGGACAGGCCCGTCAGGTCCATGAGCAGGAAGGTCACCAGCGCCGCCAGCGGCAGCGACAGGGACACGACCAGCGCCGCGCGCAGGTTGCCCAGGAACAGCGCGAGCAGGCCGATGACCAGGAGCACTGCCTGTACCAGTGCGCTGGTGATCGTGCCGATGGCCGTGTCGATCAGCCGCGCGCGGTCGTAGAACACGTTCAGCTCGGTGCCCGGGGGCATGCTGCGCTCGAGTTCGGTGAGCTTCGCCTTCACCCCCTCGACCACGGCGCCGGTATTGGCATCCTTGAGGGCGATGACCAGGGCCTCGGCGGTTTCCTCGCCGTCCCGGGTTACCGCGCCGTAGCGGGCGAGGTGGCCGATCTCGACGCGGGCCAGGTCCTCAAGGCGGTAGAAGTCGCCGGAGGGCGCGGGGACCGGCACGGCGGCGAGGTCTTCGGCACCGAGCAGGCGCCCTTCGGTGCGCACCACCAGCACATCGTTGCCCTGGCTGATCCGCCCGGCACCGACGTTGCGGTTGTTGTTCTCGATGGCGCGGCGCAGGTCTTCGAGGCCGAGACCGAGCTGCGCCAGCCGGTTGCTGTCCGGGGTGACCTGGTAGCTGCGCGCGTAGCCGCCGAGGATGTTGACGTCCGCGACCCCGGGGACCGTGCGCAGGACCGGGCGGATCTCCCAGTCGAGGAGCTGGCGCTTCTCCATGAGGTCCAGGTCCGGATTTTCCAGGGTGAACATGAACATCTCCGACAGCGGGGTGCTCATGGGCGCGACGCCGCCCTCCACGGTGGCGGGGAGCCGGTCGCGGACGTTGGCGAGGCGCTCGTTGACCTGCTGCCGGGCCCAGTAGATGTCGGTGCCCTCGACGAAGTCGAGGGTGATGGCGGTGATCGCGTACTTCGTTGTGGATCGGAGCATGGCCTGGCGCGGGATGCCGAGGAGCTCGGTCTCGATCGGGTAGGTCACCCGGCGTTCGATCTCCTCCGCGGTCATGCCCGGTGCCTTCAGGATCACCTTGACCTGGGTCGGGGCGATGTCCGGGAAGGCATCGATGGGCAGCTGCAGCCAGGCGCGCAGGCCGAGGCCGGTCACTGCCAGGGCCAGCACCGCCACGAACAGGCGCTGGGTGAGGGAGAAGCGGACAATCGCGGGCAGCATCATTCACTCCCCAGACCGAGGAGGATGCCCTGCGCGGCGCTCACCGAGGCGACGAGCACCTCGCTGTCCGCCAGTGCCGGGTCCCGGGCGACGGCATAGCCCCCGGCCGTGTCGCCGAGCACGGTGACCGGCCGGGCGCGCAACTGCTCGCCGTCGCGCACGAACACATGGGCCTCGCGCTGCCACTGGAAGAGCGCTGCCCGCGGAATGACCAGCGCAGCGGTGGCGTAGCGCGGGTTGATGCTGAGTACCGTGCCCGGGGTCCAGCGGCAGTCGCCCCTGAGGGCCTCGCTCCAGGCCGCCACGAAGAAGCCGTCGGCGGCCCGGTCGATGCTGGCGATGGCAAGCCTGCAGTCGCCGACGGCGAGGTCGCGGAGGTTCTCCGCGCGGTCGACGGGCACTTCGACCTGGACGTGGAGGGCATCGTCGGGAATGACCGAGAACAGCACTTCCCGCTCGCCGCGCGCCGGCTCGCGCGAATCGAAGTGAAGCATCCCGCTGATGGGGGCGCCGACGAGAAGCGAGTCCTCGTCCTCGTCGGGCAGCAACAGCTCACCGAAATGACGCATGTGTTCGTACTCGAGGCTGAGTTCGAGGAAGCTGTCCTGGATCGCCGCCCAGCGCTCCGCCGGCAGCGCGCCATCCTCGTAGAGGGGACGGTTGCGCGCATAGCGCGCCTCGGCGAGGGCGTGCCGTTCGGTGACGGCCTCGAACTCGAGTTGCCAATGATGGATCTCCGGCCCCTCGAGGCGCACCACCGGCTCGCCGGCGGCGACCCGCTGGCCCGGCACGGCGACGAAGGTCGCCCGGTGCGCGGTCCGGGGCAGCAGCACCCGGTAGTCCTCGCCGCCGCGGGCGCGTACGACCCCGCGGAGCGGAGCGCCCGGGACCCGGTCAATGACCTCCACCGGCGCATAGCGCAGGTCGAGGTCGCCGAGGGCGGCCAGGGGCACGTCCTGCGCGCGGGCGACGCCGGCGACACAGAGGAGCAGGAACAGGGTGATGCGCATCAGGGGGTCCTCCCGGCGGCCTGGCGCAGGCGCGCCGCGTTGCGCCCGATCAGGGCTTCGGTCCGCGCCAGGGCGGCGCGGGTGTCCAGTACATCCAGCAGGCGCTGCAGGCGCAGCTCTGCCTCGATCTCGTTGCTGGCTTCCAGGGCGGTGACCTGGGCCTCGATCCGGTCAGCGAGCACTGCGGCCTCGCCGAGCAGCTCCCGGCGGCGGGCCAGGTGCTGCGCCTCTGCCTGGAGCGTGTCCCACTGCCGGCGAAGGGACAGCCAGAGCTGGTCCCGGGCGATGAGGTAATCCCGCCGGGCCGCGCTCTGCTGGCTGCGATTGCTGCTGCTCTGGGTGCCGAGGAAGTTCAGCGGCATCTCCACGGCCACGCCGTACTGGTCCTCCGTGAGCTGCGGCCCCTCGAACTCGCGGGCAATGAGCGACAGGTTCCAGCTCGCCGTGGCCGGGGCGGACAGCGCGAGCTGCGTGGTCTCCTGCGCCCGGGCAGCCTCGAGGCGGCGCAGTGCCGGGTGGCTCTGCCAGTCCGGCACGGCGGGTGGCGGGCCGGTCTCGGCGAGGTCTGTCGGCAGGCTCGACAGGCCCGTGAGGGCCTCGAAGAGGCGCTCTTCCCGGGCCAGGGCCCGCTCGGCCTCGTCCACGGTGAGTTCCGCGTCGACCAGGGAGCGCGCGGTGATGAGCGCGGTGTAGCGGGGAATGGCGCCGCTGTCGGCGAGGCGGCCCAGGCGGTCGTTCAGCTCGGCGAGCAGTGACCGGCGCTCGCGCGCCGCGGCGAGGTCCAGGGCCGCCAGGCGGTGGGTCCAGGCCGCCTCGCGGACCTGGCCGGCGTAGAGCCAGCGCCGGTAGGCGGCGGCGGCCTCGGCGTAGTCGCTCGCCTGCGCTTCCAGTTCACCGTCGAGGCGCCGGCGCGCGGCCGACTTGATGGGCAGGTTCAGGCTCACTTCCGCCTCGTCGGTGCCGAGGGGCTCCTGGCTGTCGACATAGCTGGCAGAGAGCGTCGGGACCCCCGAGAGCCAGCTGCTGGCTTCCGGCAGGTCTGTTTCTCCCAGCGGGCCGGCGCGCTCCAGGGCGCCGGTGAGGGCGTCCCCGAGGGTGGCTGCGCCGGCCGTCGGGACGGCCGTGAGCAGGGCCAGCCAGAGGCAGAACCCTGGCGGCCGGTGGAGCCGGTATCGTGTCATGTATCCCTCCCTCTGCAGGCCGGGCCATACTAGGGGTTTCCTCCGCCGACGACATCCTGCACATGACCACGAAGGGCGCCTGCGGCAAATATCCTATGTTGCTAACCTGTTGTTTTTCAAAGATAAGGTGCCGCATGCCGGTATTCAGCTGAAGACGCCCTGCAGGTACCAGCGGTCGCGGCGCCGGTCCCGGAACACCCAGTAGCGGCCGCCGTCCCGGCCCTCGGCGACGAAGTAGTCGCGGCTCACGGGCGCTTCCCACCAGTTGTCCTCGATACGTTCCGGTCCGTGCAGCAGCACCAGGCGGCCGTGGCCGTGGAGGCTGCCGTCCCCGCCCGCGCGCAATGGCACGGGTTCCGGCATGAGCCAGAAGGGCCGCAAGGTGCCGCAGGCCGTTTCACTGCCGGCGGCGGGTTCGGCGCTGGTGGCCGTGGCACGTTCCGGAAGATGCTCGCTGCGGCAGGCGAGGTGGCGGATCGCCTGCTGCCCGAGGCGGTTGCGGAGCCGGTCGCGAAGGCTGGCCAGCGGCTCCGCCCCGGCTTCGGCGAAGAGGTCGCCCCCGCCGGGCGTGGCCGGTGCCAGCTCGTCGCAGCGGAGTACCAGGGTCTCCACGCCCCCGGCCAGCGGGTAGCGCTCCAGGCGCGTCTGGATGAGCCCGGCCCAGGTCGCCGCGTCGCCGGTTTCCGCGCTGGCGCGTACTGTGAGCGCCTGGCGCTGCCCGCGGGCACCGATAAAATGCCAGTGCAGGGTGCCGGTCTGCTGCTGCGTATTGCGCAGGAAGGCGACCAGGGCGTCCAGCAGCCGGCGGATCGCCGGCTGCAGTTCCTCGCTGCCGGTCACCTCGTAGCCGAAGCGGTGCCGGGCGCGGAAGCGCAGCGGCGGCTGGAAAGCGGGCTGGCGGTCGTGGGCGCGGCCGGTCACCTGCTGCAGCAGGGCTACCGCCTCGCGGCCGCAGCGCCGCCCCAGCGCCCGCTCCGGCAGGGCGAGGACATCGCCGAGGCGCGCAAGACCGGCTTCCTCCAGGGCCCCGAGCGCCGGGAGCAGGACCGCCAGGCGGGCGAGGGGCAGCGGCGCCAGCCGTTCCTCGAGGGGCTGCTCGAGGGCGCTGGCGGCCGGTTCGCCGGCGAAGCTCAGCAGCCAGGCGGCCTTCGGTGTCGGCGCGATGCCGCGGCAGTAGCTGAGGGCGCGCTGTGCCAGGCCCCGGTCGACGCGGCCCAGGAGCGCGGTGAGGCCCCCGAACAGGCGCAGGCAGCCGCCGATCTCGAGAAGCAGGCAGTCCTCGCGCCAGCGGTGCAGGACCGGGGTGATGCCGTAGGCCCAGCAACACAGCTCTTCCAGGCTGTCGGCTTCCCGGCCCCGATCCCGGGCCAGGAGCTGCAGCTCGTCGCCGGCGAGGGCCCGGGCGGTGGCGACACCCTGGCCCGGGGCCAGTCCCAGGGCGGCGGCGGTATCGTTGACCTGCAGCAGCCGCTGCCGCTCCACCAGGGCCAGCGGCCGCTCCTCGCTGCTGGCCTGGCATTCCAGCGCCAGCCGCGGAAAGCGCAGGCAGAGCCACAGGCTCAAGGCCGCCCCCCGCTGCGCGGCGGGCGAAGGTAAAACCCGGCCAGCTTACGATAGATACTGTACATGCATCCAGTATCTCCGCGCATCCCTCACCTGTCCAGCGCGCCATGCTCCCCGGGGGCGTTGGCAATCCGGTCGCCGCTGGGTCATCATGCGCGCCCTCGGCGGCGCCGTCCGCTCATCGCTTTTCACTCCCGGCCAGCAAGGAGCATCCCGTGTTTCGACCCTTTCGCCCGCCCCTGGCTTTTTTCCTCGCCGCCGGCCTCCTGGCCTGCGGCCAGGACGATGGCCCGGTGGCCTCCAGCGCCTCCACAGACAGTGGCGAGGCCGTCGTGTCCGACTTCCGCGCTTTCCTCGAGGAGGCCTATGCCGAGGACATGGCGCGCTATCCACTGACCGCGACCTACCGCGGCATCAAGACCAGGAATGACCAGTGGAACAGCGTCTCCGAGGCTTTCCAGGACGAGACCCGCGCGATCAACGAGCGCCGTCTCACCCGGCTGCAGACCTTCGACCGCGACGCCCTGCCGGCGGACGAGCAGCTGTCCTGGGACCTCTACAAGCTCAACCTCGAGCGTCTGCTGGCCCGGGATGCGTTCCGCCATCACGACTTTGTCATTACCCAGTTCTACGGTCCGCACACCCAGGTACCGAGCACGCTCATCAATATCCACCGGGTGAACAGCCTGGCCGATGCGGAGGATTACATCGGCCGCCTGCGTCGCGTCGGTGACTATTTCGACCAGGTGATCGCGCAGCTGGAGATCCGCACGGAAAAAGGGCTTGTCCTCGCGGACTGGCAGTATCCGCAGATCGTGCAGGCGGCGCGCAACGTGATCACCGGCGTGCCCTACGACGACGATGGCGAGGATTCCACGCTGTGGGCGGACTTCCAGGACAAGGTCGCAGGCCTCGCCCTCGACGAGGGAACCCGCGAGCGGCTCCTCGAGGAGGCGCGCACGGCGCTGGTCGAGGTCGTCGAGCCCGCCTACGAGCGGCTCATCGCCGCCGTGGAGACGCAGGCAGAACAGGCGGCCGAGGCCGATGGCATCTGGCGCTTTCCCCGGGCCGAGGACTACTACGCCACGCGCCTGAACTGGTACACCACCACGGAGCTCGGTGCCGACGATATCCACGAGATCGGCCTTGCCGAGGTCGCACGGATCCACGGCGAGATGCGCGCCATCATGGAGACCGTCGGCTTCGAGGGCAGCCTGCAGGACTTCTTCGCGTTCATGCGCACGGATGAACAGTTCTACTACCCGAACACGGACGCCGGCCGCGAGGCCTACCTCGCCGAGGCCCGGCGCAGCATCGACGCCATGCGCGAGCGCCTGCCCGAGTACTTCGGCCTGCTGCCGGAGGCGGAAATCGTGGTCAAGCGCGTCGAGGCCTTCCGCGAGCAGTCCGCCGGCAAGGCCTTCTACCAGGCGCCGCCGAAGGACGGCTCCCGCCCGGGTATCTACTACGCCAATCTCTACAACATGGCGGACATGCCCACCTATCAGCTGCAGGCCCTGGCCTTCCACGAGGGTATTCCCGGGCATCACATGCAGCGCGCCATCACCGTGGCCCTGGACGATATTCCCGAGTTCCAGAAGTACGCGAGCTTTACGGCCTACACGGAGGGCTGGGGCCTTTACACGGAGGAACTGGCGAAGGACATGGGCTTCTACGAGGACCCGTACTCCGACTTTGGCCGGCTGGCCATGGAGCTCTGGCGCGCCTGCCGGCTGGTGGTCGACACCGGCATCCACAGCAAGCGCTGGAGCCGCGAGGAGGCGATCGCCTATCTCCTCGAGAACACGCCGAACCCGGAGGGTGACGCGGTGAAGGCCATCGAGCGCTATATCGCCATGCCGGGCCAGGCCACGGCCTACATGATCGGCAAGCTGAAGATCATGGAACTGCGCGAGGAGGCGCGCCGCGCCCTGGGCGACGGCTTCGATATCCGCGCCTTCCACGACGAGGTACTGAAGGACGGCCCGGTGCCGCTGTCGATCCTCGAGCGTAAGATCGAGCGCCTCGTCGAGGAGACCCGGGCAGGCTGAGGCCGCCCCCGGGCGCGCGGCCGGGCGGCCGCGCGCCTTTTCCCGCCCGGGTTCCGCCTGGATCCCGCCTGGATCCCGCCTAGAGCCCGCCGTGCTCCAGCAGGTAGGTGATCGCGCCCTTGATCAGGAAACCCACGATGCCCATGGCGAGGGCGATGAACAGCACGAAGGTGCCGAGGCGGCCGGCATTGCTGCGCCGCGCCAGGTCCCAGACGATGAACACCATGAACAGCATCAGGCCGCCGACGCCGAGCGTTACGCCGTAGTCCGATAGCCATTGGTCCATGGGGTGGTCCGTCTTGGCTGTGTGCGTTTACTCGCTCACGACCTCGGTAGTGAGGGCGGTGCTGGCGGTCATGGAGTTGGTGATAAGGCAGGACTGCTCGGCCTTGTGGAGCAGGCGGTCGGCTTTCTCCGGGTCCGTGTCGGCGGGGATGCGCAGGGTGGCGCTGACCTGGACCTCGGTGAAGCGGGTGACGCGCTCGACGCGGTCGAGGGTGCCGGTGGCGCTGCACTCGATGCCGGTCCACTCGAGCTTCGAGGCGCGGGCGATGGCGCGGAAGCTGAGGATGAAACAGTCGGCGACGGCGGCCATGAGCAGGGACTCCGGGGACCAGCGGTCGCCCGGGCCGCCGAACTCGGCGGGGGCGGCGGTGACGATCTCCGGCAGGTCCGTGGCCTGGACCAGGACGTTGTCATTGTCGCCGGCGCTGGCGGATACGGTGTAGTGATGGGGTAACTCTTGCATGGGATGCCTCCCTGGCAGCCGGTGAATGCGGCGGATTTATACCCCATGGTGCCACGCCGTCGCTACCCGGTGCGACACTAGGCCACGGGGGCCGCGGCGGGGCTTGCCGCTGCCGGCGTGAAGGCCGGCAGTTCCCACAGCTGCGGCTGGCCGGGTACATCGTCGCTGGCCGGCAGGGAGACGTCGATGCCCTGGCGGCCGCCGCGCTGCTTGAGCAGGTGCACCTGGCGATAGGCCGGGAGCTGCAGCCGCAGGGGCGCCGGGGCGTGCGCCTGGGCCGCGGGCGTGGCCCGGAACAGGACCGCGAGGCTGTCGCCGGCGGTGGCCGCCAGCTGCAGCTTGCGCAGCTCCGCGTAGCGGTAGTCACCGGCGCCGAGCCAGCTGAAGACCGCGCTGCAGGTGGGGCTGCGCAGGGCCTGCTCGGTGCTCCAGAGCAGGTCCTCGCGGCTGCGCGGGTGTACCAGCAGTACCTGCTGTGTGTCGATACCGCGGGCGGCGAGCAGCGGCGCATAGGGCGTGCAGGGCGGGGCGATGAAGACCTGCCAGCGGCCGCGGCTGCTCAGCCGCTCCATGGCGGGGAGGAACAGGCCCATGGCGCCGAGGCCGTTGCTATCGCTGAGCAGTTCGACGGTGTTGCCCAGGGGCCAGCCGCCGTGAACCAGGGCACCGTCGAGGGCGGCATAGCCCGTGGCCAGCGTGTCCCGGCCGTGGTGGTCGCTGTTTGCCGGCGCGCCGCCGAAGAGCGGCTGGCCATCGCGGCCGAGCCAGGTGTCGCGGCGGCTGACGACTTCGCGCAATGCATCGTTCATGGTGTGCTCTCCCTGTACAAATACTGTATGCCTGTACAGTAGTCGCCGTTGCCGGGGAGCGCAAGCTGGCCGGGAATGACCTGCCCGAAAAGGCGACAGGTCGCTACGGGCCGGCGATATGCAGGAGCAGCTGCTCCAGGGCGAGCCAGGGGTCGCCCGGGCCGTAGCCCTTGGCGGCGGCATCCGCGGCCAGCGCCAGGGACAGGGCCGCGGCGGAGCTGGCCGGGTCGTGGCGGCCGAGCGCCGCCTGCAGCACGCCCATGCGTGACTTCCAGACCCGCCGCGCCGCAAGGGCCTGCTGCGGCCGCTGGCCGCCGGCGATGTCGCGGGCGAGCTCATCGAGCAGGCGCACCTCGCGGCTGGCGGCCCAGCAGGCCACCGCCGGCTCGACGCCCTCGCCGCGCAGCCCCTGCAGCATGCGCAGGGCGTGAGCGGTGTCGCCGGCCAGGGCGGCGTCGATGGTCGCGAAGAGGTTGTAGCGGGCGTTGTCGAGGACGCTGTCGGTGACCGCGTCCAGGGTGATGTGGTCTGTGCCGAGGAGTTTGAGCTTCTCGATCTCCTGCAGGGCCGCGAGGAGGTTGCCCTCGACGCGCTCGGCGAGCAGGGCGAGGGCGTCCCGGTCGATGCGCATGCCGGCGCCGCGGATGCGCCGCTCGAGCCAGCCCGGCAGTTCCCGCGGCCGCACGGGCCACACCTGCACCGTGCCGCCGGCGCGGTCGATGGCCTTGTACCACTTGCTATTGCCGGCGTTCCTGTCGAGCTTGCCGGCCACGATCAGCAGGCGGTCGCCGGGGTCGGCGAGTTCCAGGTACTCGCAGAGCGCCTTGCTGCCCTCGGTGCCGGGCTTGCCGCCCGGCAGCCGCAGTTCCACCAGCTTGTGCTCGGCGAAGAGCGACAGGTTCGCCGCGCAGTCGCGCAGGGCCTGCCAGTCGAAGTCGCGGCCGTCGGCGTCCAGGACCTGCCGCTCGCTGCAGCCGCCGGCGCGGGCCGCGGCCCGCAGCTGGTCGGCGCATTCCTGTACCAGCAGCGGCTCGTCGCCGCTGACGAGATAGACAGGCAGCACCGACTGCGCGAGGTGGGCCGGGAGCTGCTCCGGGGTGATGCGCATCAGCCGCTGCTGGCGGCGAAGAAGGCGATGCGGCGGATGATCTGCTGCGCCAGTTCCCCGCGCATCTCGTCGCGGAGGATGCGTATCTCCTCCGCCTTGCCCACCACGTTGCGCGGATCGTTCTCCATCTGCTTGGCGACCTGGGCCGTCTCCGGGCCCATGACCAGGGCGCCCTCGCCGTCGCGCACGGCGAAGGTGGCGCGCAGCGTCAGCTCGAACTCGGCGGCCCGGGCCTCGGCGTTGATGGAGAGGTTGCGCTGGGCGAAGCGCTCCGGGCCCAGTTCGAGGCGGTGCGTCGCTTCGCCGGCATTCACCCAGCGGATGCCGCTGGCCGTGAACCGTGCGCGCAGGACCCGGGTGAACTCGCTGTTCGGGCTCGCCGCCTGCAGGTGCATGGCCTGCCAGCTGTCCGGCAGCGCGGTACCGCCGCCGGTGCCGCGCAGGTGGAAGCCGCAGCCGGCCAGCAGCGTGACGACAAGGACGGCGGCGAGCCGTGGCAGCGGCGAGGCCATTAACGAGGCCATCAGCCGACCACGATGTTGACGAGCTTGCCGGGCACCACGATCACCTTGCGCACGGTCTTGCCTTCCAGGAAGCGCTGAGCGTTGGGCTGCGCCAGGGCCTCCGCCTCGGCCCCGGCCTTGTCGATGTCCGCCGGTACGGACATTTTTGCGCGCACCTTGCCGTTCACCTGCACCACCATCTCGATACTGTCGCGCGCCAGGGCGCTGTCGTCCACAGCGGGCCAGGGTGCCCAGGTCACGTCGTCCTCGTGCCCCAGGGCGCGCCAGAGGTGGTGGCAGGCGTGGGGCACGACCGGGCAGAGCAGGCGCACGGCGGCATCCAGGCCCTCGCGGAGCACAGCGCGGGCCTGCGGGTCTGTGCCGTCGAGGCGGCCGAGCTCGTTGCACAGCTCCATGACCGCGGCGATGGCCGTGTTGAAGGTCTGGCGGCGGCCGTAATCGTCGCTGACCTTGGCGATGGTCTCGTGCACCTTGCGCCGCGCGTCGCGGGCCGCGTCGTCGAGAGCGGCCGGGTCCAGGGCGGGTACCGGGCCTTCGGCAACGTGCTCGGCGACCATGCGCCAGAGCCGCTTGAGGAAGCGGTGCGCGCCCTCGACGGCGGAATCGGACCACTCCAGGGACTGGTCCGGTGGGGCCGCGAACATGCTGAACAGGCGCACGGTGTCGGCGCCGTAGCGCTCGATGAGCGCGGTCGGGTCCACCGTGTTGCCCTTGGACTTGGACATCTTGGCCCCGTCCTTGAGCACCATGCCCTGGGTGAGCAGGCGCTGGAACGGCTCGTCGGAATCCACCAGGCCCTCGTCGCGCATGAGCTTGTGGAAGAAGCGTGCGTAGAGCAGGTGCAGGATGGCGTGCTCGATGCCGCCCACGTACTGGTCCACGGGCAGCCAGTAGTTGGCGCGCTCGCTGTCGAGCATGCCCGCTTCGTAGTCGGGGCAGGTGAAGCGGGCGTAGTACCAGGACGACTCCATGAAGGTGTCGAAGGTATCTGTCTCCCGCTCGACGACCTGGCCGTCGAACTCGAACTGGCGCCACTCGGGGTCGGCCTTCAGCGGCGAGGTGACGCCGTCCATGACCACGTCCTCCGGCAGCAGCGCCGGCAGCCGGTCCGCCGGGATCGGGATCTCGCCCCCGTCCGGCAGGTTGAGCATGGGGATCGGTGCGCCCCAGTAGCGCTGCCGCGAAACGCCCCAGTCGCGCAGCCGGTACTGGGTGGTGACCCGGCCGGCGTCGCGCTCGGCAAGCGCCGCGGCGATGGCCTCGAAGGCGTCCTCGAAGAGCAGCCCGTCGAAGTCGCCGGAATTCGTGAGGCGGCCGTAGTCCGTGTACGCCGCCTCGCTGACATCCGCCGGCTTGCCGCTCTCCTCGCAGATGACCACGGTCATGGGCAGGTCATAGCGCCGGGCGAACTCCCAGTCGCGCTGATCGTGCGCGGGCACGGCCATGACCGCGCCGGAGCCGTAGTCCATGAGCACGTAGTTGGCGACCCACACGGGGATGGCCTCGCCGGTGAGCGGGTGCCGGGCGGTGAGCCCCGTGTCCATACCACGCTTCTCGGCCTGGGCCGTCTCGGCCTCGGAGACGCCGCTCTTGCGGCACTCCTCGATGAAGGTGGCCAGCGCCGGGCTGTCCGCCGCCAGGGCCTGGCTGATCGGGTGTTCAGGCGCGAGGCTCAGGTAGGTCACGCCGAAGAGGGTGTCCGGGCGAGTCGTATAGACCTCGATGCGCGCCTCGCCGGCCACGGGTTCATCGAGGCTGAACGCCAGCTCGACGCCGCGGCTCTTGCCGATCCAGTTGCGCTGCATGGTGCGCACCTGCTCCGGCCAGCCGACGAGCCGGTCGAGCCCGTCGAGGAGCTCGTCGGCGTAGGCGGTGATGCGCAGGAACCACTGCGGAATCTCCCGCCGTTCCACCAGGGCGCCGGAGCGCCAGCCGCGGCCGTCGATGACCTGCTCGTTGGCGAGCACGGTCTGGTCCACCGGGTCCCAGTTGACCGTCGCCATCTTCTTGTAGACCAGGCCCTTCTCGTAGAGGCGGGTGAAGAACCACTGCTCCCAGCGGTAGTACTCGGGCCGGCAGGTGGCGAGCTCGCGCTGCCAGTCGAAGCTGAAGCCCAGGGCCTTGAGCTGCGCGCGCATGTGCTCGATGTTGCTGTAGGTCCAGGCCGCCGGTGCCGTCTGGTTGGCGATGGCGGCGTTCTCCGCCGGCAGGCCGAAGGCGTCCCAGCCCATGGGGTGGAGGACGTTCCTGCCCTGCATGCGCTGGTAGCGCGCGATCACGTCGCTGATGGTGTAGTTGCGCACGTGTCCCATGTGCAGCTTGCCGCTGGGGTAGGGGAACATGGCCAGGCAGTAGAACTTCTCGCGCGCGTGGTCTTCGCTGGCGGCGAAGCTTCCCTGTTCCTCCCAGTAGGCCTGGGCCGCCGCCTCCAGTGCCTGCGGGTCGTAGTGCTCGTCCATGGGTCGTTTCTGGTTCCGTTGCGTCAGGTCGTCGGGCCCGGGCTCCGCGCGGGCGCGCGAAAGAAAAAAAGAGAAGCGGGATGGTATCAATATTCCGCCGTAGCGGCGACGCTCAGCGGCCGTCTCGCCAGAAGATCCGGTAGGCCAGTGCCATCAGCAGCAGCAGGACGGCGCAGCCGCCGATCACCGGGCCGGTGCCGAAGCTGGTGAAGGGCGTATGGCCGAGCATGGCGCGGGCGTCGCCGACCAGGGTGGCCTCCTCGAACTGCGCGGTGCGGGCGCGCACCCGGCCGCGGTGGTCGATGATGGCCGTCACCCCGTTGTTGGTGCCGCGGAGCAGGTAGCGGCCGTTCTCCAGCGCCCGCATGCGCGCCATCTCGAGGTGCTGGAGGGGGCCGATGGAGGCCCCGAACCAGGTGTCGTTGCTGATGGTGACCAGCAGGTCGGCGTTGCGGGAGCCGCTCGCCACCAGCCCGGGGTAGACGATCTCGTAGCAGATGAAGGGCGCGGCGCGGTGGCTGCCGGCGCGCAGTGGCGGCTGGCCGGCGGGCCCGCGGCTGAAGTTCGACATGGGCAGGTCGAAGAAGGCGATCAGGCCGCGCAGCCATCGCTCCAGGGGCACGTACTCCCCGAAGGGGACCAGCCGTTGCTTGTGGTAGAGCCCGGAGCCCTGGCCGAGGGCGATGATGCTGTTGTGGAAGACGCCGGGCTCCGGCGCCGTGGGGATGCCGGTGATCAGGGTGCTGTCGGCGAGGCGTGCGCGGCGACTGACGGGGTCGAGGAAGGGACGTGCGCTCCGGTACAGGCGGGGAATGGCGGATTCGGGCCAGATGACGATGTCGTGCGCCAGCTGCGGGCCGATGGCCGCCTCGTACTGGCGGAGGATGTCGCCGTAGTAGCGCCGGTTCCACTTCTTCTCCAGGGGGATGTTCGGCTGGTAGAGGGCGACGGAGAGCGGCAGCTCGCTTGCCGGCGCCACCCATTCGACCTGCGCGAGCTGGCGCCCGCCGCCCCAGAGCACGGCGAGGAGCGCGCTGTAGACCAGCAGCGCCGCAGGCCGGCGGCTGCGCCAGGCGAGGAACAGGCAGCTGGCCGTCAGCGCCACGGCGAAGGAGACGCCGTAGACGCCGGCCACCGGTGCCCAGCCGGCGAGCCAGCTGTCGAGGTGGGCGTAGCCCAGGTAGAGCCAGGGGAAGCCCGTCAGCAGCCAGCTGCGCAGCCACTCGAAGAGTACCCAGAGGGCCGGGAAGCCGAGCAGCATGCCGCCCGGGAGCGGGCGTATCCAGGCCGCGTAGGCCGCGGCGAAGGCCGCTGGCAGGAGGGCGAGGCCGGCGCAGAAGACGACCGTGAGAAACACCGCCAGGGGAACGGGCGCGGCGCCGTAGACGTGAATGCTGACGTAGACCCAGGAAGCGCCCGTGCCGAAGAGTCCCGCGCCGAAAAGCCAGCCGCGCCAGGCCGCCCGGCGCGGTCCGCAGGTGCACAGGCTGTAGCCGAAGAGCGCGGCGCCGGCGATACCCGCCGGCCAGAAGCCGAAGGGCGCGAAGGAAAGGGTCAGCAGCGCGCCGGCAACGGGCATGAGCGCGCTCAGCCAGCGCGCCGGCTCACGGGTGCTGCCGGCGTCGGGGTTACCGGCGTCCGGGCTCCCGGTGGCACGGGCCACCGTCAGTCGTCCACGGGCCGCATGCGCAGGCTGTGGATCTTGCGCTGGTCTGCGTTAATGACCTTGAACTCGAAGGTGCCCACCCGCGTGGTCTCGTTGCGGGCCGGCATGTGGCCGAAGGCGTGGATGACCAGGCCGCCGATGGTGTCGAATTCCTCGTCGCTGAAGCGGGCCTCGAAGTACTCGTTGAAGTCCTCGATGGGCGTCAGCGCCTTGATGAAATACTCCTCGTCGCCGATGCGGCGGATGAACTGGTCTTCCTCGACGTCGGTCTCGTCCTCGATCTCGCCCACGATCTCCTCGAGCACGTCCTCGATGGTCACCAGCCCTGCGACGCCGCCGTACTCGTCGATGACGATGGCCATGTGGTTGCGGTTCTGGCGGAACTCGCGCAGGAGGACGTTGAGGCGCTTGCTCTCGGGCACCACGACGGTCGGCCGCAGGAGGTCGCGGATGTCGAAGGCGTCGGTCTCCTTGCGCAGGATCTGCGGCAGCAGGTCCTTGACCAGCAGGATGCCGAGCACGTCATCGGGGTTGTCACCGATCACCGGGTAGCGCGAGTGCGCCGAGCGGATGATCTGCGGCAGGATTTCCTCGAGGCTGCTCTCGGCCTTGATCACCACCATCTGCGCGCGCGGGATCATGATGTCCCGGGCCTGCATGTCGCTGACCTGCATCGCGCCCTCGATGATGCTGCGGGCGTCCTCGTCGATCACCTCGTTCTCGGCGGCGACGCTGAGCACATCCTCGAGGTCGCGACGGCTGCGCGGCTCCGAGGAAAACAGCTGGCCGATCTTGTTGAGCCAGGAACGTTCGTCGCCGTCCTGGCCGTTGCGATCATCACTCACAGTGCAGGGATTCCTCCGCGGCTTCGGTGCCGTAGGGACAGGGCAGCCCGAAGCTGCCGAGAATGTCGGTTTCCAGGGCCTCCATGGCGGCGGCCTCCGCCGGCGCCTGGTGGTCGTAGCCGAGCAGGTGCAGCGTGCCGTGCACGGCGAGGTGCGCCCAGTGCGCCGCGACCGCCTTGCCCTGCTCGCGCGCCTCCCGCTCGATGAGGGGGGCGCAGAGGACGAGGTCGCCGAGGAGCGGCAGCTCGAGGCCCGGTGGGAGATCGGCGGGGAAGGACAGCACGTTGGTCGGACCTGGGCGGCCCCGGAAGCGTTCGTTCAGCGCCGCCATCTCGGCATCGTCGACCACGCGCAGGGCGATCTCGGCATCCCCTTCGCGGCCGGCGGCGGCAAGGGCGGCGCCGACCCAGCGCTGGAACTCTTCCTCCCCGGGCACGGTCGCCTCACAGGCCTTTAGTACCACGAGGTCGAGCATCATGATCGGCGACTGTTTTCCAGTGACGTGGCCCGGTCGTCATGCTCGTCATAGGCCTCGACGATGCGCTGTACCAGCGGGTGGCGCACCACGTCGCGGTTGGCGAACCAGGTGAAGCCGATGCCGTCGATCCCCTGGAGAATCTGTGCCACGTGGGTCAGGCCCGACTGGGCGCCGCGGGGCAGGTCGATCTGCGTGGCGTCGCCGGTGATCACGGCGGTGGAGCCGAAGCCGATGCGGGTCAGGAACATCTTCATCTGCTCGCGGGTCGTGTTCTGCGCCTCGTCGAGAATGATGAAGGAGCCGTTCAGGGTGCGGCCGCGCATGAAGGCGAGCGGCGCCACCTCGATGATGCTGCGCTCGATGTACTTGTTCACGGTCTCGAAGCCGAGCATCTCGTAGAGCGCGTCGTAGAGCGGGCGCAGGTAGGGGTCGATCTTCTGCGCCAGGTCCCCGGGGAGGTAGCCGAGCTTTTCCCCCGCCTCCACGGCGGGGCGCACGAGGAGGATGCGCCGCACCCGCTCCTCGAGCAGCGCCTCCACGGCGCAGGCCACGGCGAGATAGGTCTTGCCCGTGCCCGCGGGCCCGATGCCGAAGTTGACGTCGCAGTGCTTGATGCTGCGCACGTAGCCCTGCTGGTTTTTGCCCCGCGGCTTGATCGAGCCGCGGCGGGTGCGGATCACCTGCAGCGGTTCGACGGCCGTGCCCTCGTCGGCCTCGCGCGCCGCCTCGGCGCGGGCCTCCAGGCCCGCCTGCTGCAACTGCAGGTGCAGGGACTCGGGCGTGAGCGCCACACCCTGGCAGACCTCGGCGTACAGGTGCTCGAGGAGGTCCGCGGCCGCCTGCGCCGCCGCCTCGGGCCCGGTGACCAGGAACTGGTTGCCCCGGGAGGCGATACGCACGCCCAGCCGGTCCTCGACCTGGCGCAGGTGGGCGTCGAGCTGGCCACAGAGCATGGCCAGGTGGCGGGCGTCGTCGGGTTCCAGGGTGAGGCTGCGTTCTACCGCCTCACTGTGTGGGGTGTCGTCGGTCAAAATGTCAGGTGCGGCGGGTGCCGGTGCATGAGTCATTGAGAATAACGGGGATTTGCAGGGCGTCAACCTGCGGAAGCGGCCGCCGGCGCGGGCGTCAGCATGCCGCGGAGGGAGTTCGGCAGCGCCTCCTCGATGCGCACGTCGACGAACTGGCCGATGAGTGCATGGTCCGTGCAGGCGAAGTTCACGACGCGGTTGTTCTCCGTGCGGCCCTGGAGCTGCCCCGGATCCTTCTTCGACACGCCACTGACCAGGATCGTCTGCGTGCTGCCGACCATGCGCCGGCTGATCGCCTGCGCCTCCTGGTTGATACGGGCCTGCAGGATATGCAGCCGCTGCTTCTTCGTCGCCTCGTCCGTGTCGTCCGGCAGCTCCGAGGCCGGCGTCCCGGGCCGGGCGCTGTAGACGAAGCTGAAGGAGGTGTCGAAGCGGATGTCCTCCACCAGTTTCATGGTCGCTGCGAAGTCCGCCTCGGTCTCGCCGGGGAACCCGACGATGAAGTCGGAGGAGATGCTGATATCCGGCCGCAGCCGGCGCAGCCGGCGGATCTTCGACTTGTACTCGAGGGCCGTGTGGCCGCGCTTCATGGCGGCGAGGACGCGGTCGGAGCCGCTCTGCACGGGGAGGTGCAGGTGGTCCACCAGCGCCGGGATCTCGGTATAGCAGTCGATGAGCGCGTCGGAAAACTCCACCGGGTGCGAGGTGGTGTAGCGGATGCGGTCGATCCCCGGCACCTGCGCCACGAAGTGCAGTAGTTCCGCGAAATCGACGATCTCGCCGAGGTGGTTCTCGCCGCGGTAGGCGTTCACGTTCTGGCCGAGCAGGGTCACCTCGCGCACGCCGCCCTCGGCGAGCTGGCTGACCTCGAGGATCACGTCGTCCAGCGGCCGCGAGACTTCCTCGCCGCGGGTATAGGGCACGACGCAGAAGGTACAGTACTTGCTGCAGCCCTCCATGATGGAGACGAAGGCCGTCGGCCCGTCGACCCGGGGCTCCGGCAGCCGGTCGAATTTCTCGATCTCCGGGAAGCTGACATCCACCACGAGCGTACCGCCGGGCCCGCGCTGTTCCATCATCTCGGGCAGCCGGTGCAGGGTCTGCGGCCCGAACACGAGGTCCACGTAGGGGGCGCGCTTGCCAATCTCCGCGCCTTCCTGGCTGGCCACGCAGCCGCCGACGCCGATCACCAGGTTCGGATTTTTCTCTTTCAGCTGCTTCCAGCGGCCGAGCTGGTGGAATACTTTCTCCTGTGCCTTCTCGCGGATGGAGCAAGTGTTCAGGAGCAGCACGTCGGCCTCTTCTGGGTCGTCCGTGGGCACGAGGCCGTGGCTCTCGCGCAGCAGGTCCTGCATCCGCGCGGAGTCGTACTCGTTCATCTGGCAGCCGTGTGTCTTGACGTACAGTTTCCTGGCCACGTCTTTTCCCCGGGCGATGCCCTGTGCTCTTGTCAATGAATGGTGCCCGTCGTTAAAACGGGCGCGCATTATACCGGCGCTGCCCGGCCAAACCTAGGGTCGATGGCTTTTGCCTTTTTTGGTGGTACCATGGCCGGCCGCCCGTGCGGCGGGCCCTGTCGCGGTCCACCCGACACCCGTCACGAAACCAGCACAGAACCAATCCGAGAACATGGCGCAACAACCGGTCTACAAGGTCATCTTCCAGAACGGCAACGAGGTCGTGGAGGTCTATGCCCGGCAGATCTACCAGAGTGACCTCTGGGGTTTCATCGAGATCGAGGAGTTCGTCTTCGGTGAGCGCTCGCAGCTGCTGGTGGACCCGAGCGAGGAGAAGCTCAAGAACGCCTTCAGCGGTGTCAAGCGCAGCTACGTTCCCCTGCACTCGGTGATCCGCATCGACGAGGTCGACAAGGAAGGCACCGGCAAGATCTCCGAGGGCAAACCCCGCGGCAACGTCGCCGCCTTCCCCTTCCCCCCGAACCATCCCGGGCAGCACGGGCCTGAGGAGTAGGATGCTCTCTGCTTCGGGCGTTTGAGAGCGGCGCTTTTGTAGACCGAGAGACCGAAGGCGCAGCTTCGTAGCTCGGGTCCGCCGCGGAAAAGGGGTACCGGGATACGCAAAAAGCGCCATCCATGGCAGCTCGGGCACGGCCCTCCGTGGCCGTGCACGATCCCGGTACCCCTTTTCCGCGCCGGCCCCTGACGGCGTAGCCAGCGAACGGCTGTGCAGGTGCTACGGCGTTGCATCGTGCTCCGTCGGCAGCGGCGTGGCGGGAGGGGGTGTCCCGGACCGTGCGAGGCAGGACGCCGAGCCCGAGCCGCCATGGATGGCGAATTGGCGTGTCCGGGACACCCCCTCCCGCCGCGACGCGGCAATATGGCACCGCTGGCGTGGAAGCGGCTCCATTGGTCGCCTACGGGTCGCGACGCGACAACGTGGCACCTCCCCAGTCAGCAGGCTCCACCAGCGCTTGAAGCTTGAATAAGCGTAAAAAAGCCCCACATCCAGAGCTTTCGGCGAGTGGATGGCAGCATGAGCGACGAGCAGGAAGCGAAGGCGGGGCAGGGGAGCCAGGCGGCGCCGGCGGTGGCCGACGAGGTGCTGCCGGATACCATCTACCTCATGCCCGTGCCGAACCGGCCGTTCTTTCCCGGGCAGGTGCAGCCCGTGGCGATCAACCCCGAGGAGTGGGGGGAGACGCTCAAGGCCGTGGGCCGCAGCGGCAGCGGCGTGGTCGGGCTCGCGTTTGTGCCCGGGATCGCCCCGGGGGACGTGGAGCAGCGGCAGTTCCCGGAGCTCGGCTGCGCGGTGCGCCTGCACAAGCCGCAGTCCATGGCCGAGAACCCCGCGCATTTCCTCGCGCAGGGGCTCAAGCGCTTCCGCATCGTACGCTGGCTGACCGACGAGGCGCCGTGGCTGGTGCAGGTCGAGTACCCGCGCAGCCAGGGCGACCGCGAGAGTGACGAGATCAAGGCCTATGCCATGGCCCTGATCAAGGCCATCAAGGAACTGCTGCCACTGAACCCGCTGTACAGCGAAGAGCTCAAGCAGTACCTCGCCAACTTCAACCCGAACCAGCCGAGCCTGCTCGCGGACTTCTCCGCGGCGCTGACCACGGCGTCGGGGGAGGACCTGCAGGAAATCCTCGAGACCCTGCCGCTGCAGTCGCGCATGGAGAAGGTGCTGGGGCTGCTCAGGCGCGAGCGCGAGGTGGCCGAACTGCAGGGGAAGATCAGCGAGCAGGTCAACGAGAAAGTCTCGAAGCAGCAGCGGGAGTTTTTCCTGCGCGAGCAACTCAAGGTCATCCAGAAGGAGCTCGGCATCTCCAAGGACGACCGCACCTCCGATGCGGAGCTGTTCCGCGAGCGCCTCGCAGCGCTGGATCCCCCGGAGCCGGTGGCGCAGCGCATCGAGGACGAACTGCACAAGCTCGGCGTGCTCGAGACCGGTTCGCCGGAGTACGGCGTGACCCGCAACTACCTCGACTGGGCGACCAGCCTGCCCTGGGGGGTGTACTCCGAGGACCAGCTGGACCTCGGCCACGCGCAGCAGGTGCTCGATGCGGAGCACGACGGTCTCGAGGACGTGAAGGCGCGCATCCTGGAGTTCCTCGCCGTCGGCGCCTTCCGCGGCCGCATCGCCGGCTCCATCCTCCTGCTCGTGGGGCCGCCGGGGGTGGGCAAGACCAGCATCGGCCGCTCCGTGGCCGAGGCGCTGGGGCGGGAGTTCTACCGCTTCAGCCTCGGCGGCATGCGCGACGAGGCGGAGATCAAGGGGCACCGGCGCACCTACATCGGTGCCATGCCCGGCAAGTTCGTGCAGGCGCTGAAGGAAGTGAAGGTCGCCAACCCGGTGATCATGCTCGACGAGATCGACAAGATCGGCGCCTCCTACCAGGGCGACCCGGCCTCGGCGCTGCTTGAGGTGCTGGACCCGGAGCAGAACACCGGCTTCCTCGACCACTACCTGGACCTGCGCGTGGACCTGTCGCAGGTCCTGTTCATCTGCACCGCGAACCAGCTCGACACGATCCCCGGGCCGTTGCTCGACCGCATGGAGGTGCTGCGCCTCGCCGGCTACGTCGCCGAGGAGAAGCTGGCGATCGCGAAGCACCACCTGTGGCCGAAGCAGCTCGAGCGCCACGGCCTGCCGCCGGAGCAGCTGAAGATCAACGACGCGGCGCTGAAGGTCGTGATCGAGTCCTACTGCCGCGAGGCGGGGGTGCGCAACCTCGAAAAGCAGCTCGCCCGCATCATGCGCAAGAGCATCCGCAGGCTCATGGACGGCGACCGCAGCGCGAAGCTGCGCGTGGGCAAGAAGGATATCGAGGATCTGCTCGGCAAGCCGGTCTACACCCAGGAGCGCCCGCAGCGTGGTGTCGGGTTGGCCACGGGCCTGGCCTGGACGGCCATGGGCGGTGCGACGCTGGCCATCGAGTCATCGCAGGTGCACACGCTCAACCGCGGCTTCAAGCTCACCGGCAAGCTGGGCGACGTGATGAAGGAGTCGGCGGAAATCGCCTACAGCCATGTGGTCGCGCATCTCAAGGACTATGGCTGTGACCGGGACTTCTTCGACATGGCCATGGTGCACCTGCACGTGCCGGAAGGCGCGACGCCCAAGGACGGCCCGAGCGCGGGTATCACCATGGCCACGGCGCTGGTATCGCTGGCCCGCCGCGAGCGCATCCGCCGGCCGCTGGCCATGACAGGGGAGCTCACGCTCACCGGGCAGGTGCTGGCGGTGGGGGGCATCCGCGAGAAGATCATTGCCGCGCGGCGCAGCCGCATTTTCGAGGTGATCCTGCCGCAGGCGAACAAGCGCGACTACGAGGAACTGCCGGACTACCTGCGCCAGGGCATGACGGCCCACTTCGCGCGCAGCTACCGGGAAGTGTTCGAGTACGTGTTCTCCGCCCACCGTCGGGACGGGGCCCTGCACTAGGGGTCAGTCGTCCGGGCGGATCGCGTAGGGTAGCATCTCGGCGTAGATCGCCTCGGCTTCCGCGCACAGAGCCTCGTACGCCGCGGGCAGGGGCGGGGGCGCGGCATTCGGCTCCGGCGGTGCGAAGCCCGTGGAGGCCTCCACGGCGGCGTACCAGTGCGGCGCCCAGACCCCGTCGCTGTCCCGCGGGCCCGCGGGCCAGTGCAGCATGCGGTCGCTGAAGGCGATGCCAATCCTCTCGCAGAGCTGGCGCAGGACGCTTGCCGGGTCTTTCAGCGTGAGTGCGGAGTCGATCACCGGCGGCACGGCGCCGAGGCGCTCGCGGACCCGGCGGAAGAGGGCGATCTGCTGCGGGAAGCCGACCTCCTCGAGGCTGAAGGCCGGGCGGATGCGCGCGTAGGAGGCGAGAATCCGCCGCGGTTCGCGGATCAGGAAGCAGTTCTCGAGACCGTCGGTGAAGGCGAGATCCATGGACGGCAGCAGGTGCTGCGTCATGTGCTTCTGGTAGAAGACAGTGGCATCGCCGCGCGCGCCGTGGACAAGGTCCTCGGCGACCACGCGCCAGTCCGTGGGCTGGCTGGCGATGATGGCCTCCCGCGCCGGGTGCTCGAGGCCGGTCTCGACCAGGTAGGCGGCGTAGAAGGGCTCGTCGACAACAGCGCAGTCGGGCCGGTTCTCGAAGGCCCGCATCATGGCCGTGCTGATGTTGCGCGGCCCGGACCACATGGCGATGCGACGCACGGCGCTCAGCCCTCCCGCGGGTGGCTGGCCCCCGGGCCGTCGATGTAGCGCTGCACGCGGTCGCGGTAGCCCTGGCGCAGGCGGGTGATGAACGGGCGCCTGCCGCTGTCCTCACCGCCACCATCACCGATGGTCCGGCCGTCCACCTCGCGCACGGGTACCAGGCCGGCAAAGGTCCCGGTGACGAACGCCTCCTGCGCGTTATAGACGTCGTTCAGCGTGAAGTTCTTCTCCCGCGCGGGGATGCCGAGTTCGCCGGCGATCTGCAGTACCTTTTCGCGCGTTATGCCGTCGAGGCAGTAGTCCCCGGTGGAGGTCCACAGCTCGTCCCGCCGCACGATGAAGAAGTGCGTGCTGTTGCAGGTGGCGACGAAGCCGTGCGGGTCGAGCATCAGCGCCTCGTCGTGACCGGCCTTGGCCGCCTGGATGCAGGCGGTGATGCAGTTGAGCTTGGAGTGGGTATTGAGCGTCGGGTCCTGCACGTCCGAGTAGCCCCGGCGCACGTGCACCGTGAACAGGCGCACGCCCCGGTCCACGGTCTCCGGCAGCGGATCCTTGTACTCGGGGATAATCACTACCGTGGGCGGCGTCACCGTCATGCGCGGGTCCTGGTAGGGGGTGGCCTTGACCCCGCGGGAGACCATGAGGCGGATGTGCACACCGTCGTGCATCCCGTTGGCGCCGAGTACCGCGTAGAGGCGGCGGGTGAGGGCGTCGCGGTCGAAGTCCGGCTCGAAGTCCAGCGTCTTCATGCCCTCGAAGAGCCGCTCCAGGTGCCGCTCGAGAAAGAGCACGGTCCCGCTTTCCACCCGCAGCCCTTCCCAGACGCCGTCGCCGAGGATAAAACCCGAGTCGAACACGGAGACCGTCGCCTCGGCCCGCGGCACCAGTTCGCCATTGATGTCGATGAGAATCCCGGCGTTGCGGGGGTCGTCGACGTACTCGTGCGTGCCTTTCATGGGCGGGTCTCCGGGCGTGGAACGGGGGGGGCAAAAGGGGGCGATTATCAACCCTCGCCGGCACCGCTGCCAAGGGCGGCGCATGGTAGGATGGCGCCACGCAGTGCCACGACCCCCGATGACAGTGAGCGACGCCAGCGACAGGCTTTTTGCCGACCCCCTCGGGGCCACGGCACCCTTCACCTTCGACAGCGAGGTCGCCCGGGTCTTCCCGGACATGATCCGCCGCTCGGTGCCCGGCTATCCGACGGTCGTGGCCCTGTCCGGGCTGCTCGCGGCGCGCTTCGCGAGCCCCGGCAGTACGCTCTACGATCTCGGCTGCTCGCTCGGTGCGTCGACGCTGGCCATGCGCCAGCACATCGAGACCGGGGGCTGCCGCATCGTCGCGGTGGACAATTCCCCCGCCATGCTCGAGCGCTGCCGGGCAGTGATCGACGCCGACGCGCATCCGACGCCGGTCGACCTCGTCGAGGCCGATATCCGCGAGGTGCCCATCGAGGACGCGTCGATGGTCGTCCTCAACTACACGCTGCAGTTCGTCCCCGTCGCGGACCGGGAGCCCCTGCTCGCGCGTATCTGCGCGGGACTGCGCCCCGGCGGTGTGCTCGTGCTCTCGGAGAAAGTCACCTTCGCGGACCCGGCCCTGGATGCGCTGAACATCGACCTGCACCACCAGTTCAAGCGCGCCAACGGCTACTCGGACCTCGAGGTGGCGCAGAAGCGCAGCGCGCTGGAGAACGTGCTGCTGCCCGAGACCCTGGACGTGCACCGGGCGCGCTGCCGCGCCGCCGGCTTCGCCTCCTGCGACGTCTGGTTCCAGTGCTTCAATTTCGCGTCGCTCATCGCCCTCAAGGCGTGACTGCTCAAGTCGTGACCCCTCAAGGCGTGAACCCTCAAGGTCTGAACATCGACGCGCTGGCCCGCCGCTGGGCCGACGGTCCCCTCGCATCCTGGGCGCCCCTGCTGGCGGAGCAGGTTGCCGAGGGCCTCTCCCCGGAGCGCCACGGTGACCTGCCGCGCTGGCAGGCGGCGCTCGACGCCCTTCCCGACATCGACGTCGCGGCCGTCCACCTCGACCGGGGCCGCGTCGGCGCGGAGGCATCCGCGCCCCTGGCGCCGGCGATGCGGGAGGCGCTGTGCGGGGCGCTGCAGGGGCTGCACCCCTGGCGGAAAGGGCCCTTCGAGCTCTTCGGGCTGCACATCGACACGGAATGGCGCTCGGACTGGAAATGGGACCGGCTGGCCGGGGCGCTTGCGCCGCTCGAAGGCCGGCGCGTCCTCGACGTGGGCTGCGGCAATGGCTATCACTGCTGGCGCATGCGCGGGGCCGGGGCGGCGGAGGTGACGGGGATCGACCCGAGCCCGCTCTTCGTGCTGCAGTTCCAGGCCCTCCAGCGCTATCTCCGCGATGCCGCGGTGAACGTGCTGCCGCTGCCCCTGGAGGCGGTGCCGCGGCCGCTGCCGGCCTTCGACACGGTCTTCTCCATGGGCGTCCTCTACCACCGCCGCTCCCCCCTGGACCATCTCCTTGCCCTGCGCGACTGCCTGCGCCCCGGCGGCGAGCTGGTGCTGGAGACACTGGTCATCGAGGGCGAAGCGGGCATGACCCTGGTGCCGCGCGGGCGCTACGCACGCATGGGCAACGTCTGGTTCCTGCCCAGCACTGCGACGCTGCTCGGGTGGCTGGCGAAGGTGAAGTTCCGCGACGCAAGGGTGGTGGATGTCACGGTGACCAGTACGGAGGAACAGCGGCGCACCGACTGGATGCGCTTTCACTCGCTGGCGGATTTCCTCGACCCCTCAGACCCGGGCCGGACGATCGAAGGCTACCCGGCGCCGCGCCGGGCGGTGGTGGTCGCGAAGGCGCCCTGAACCCCGTCGGGGCTCAGTTGGCGCTGCGGATGGCGAGGGTCTCGTCCTTGGGCCGGCGGCGCTTGACCTTGGCCTTGAGGCCGGCGAAGTGACCGTCGCACTCGGCGACTTCCTCGCGCTTGCCGCCGCGGCGGAACTTGATGCTCTTGAGGAAGGCGACCAGGCTCTTGCGGTTCTCCTCGCCGGCCTGCGCCCCCTGCTTATTGTTGCTTCCGGGTGCTTCTTCTGTCATGGCTCGACACTTCACACGGGTATTCAAGAGAAACTGTAACGCAGTCAAGGTAAATCGATCGCGTAAAAACTGCGCAGCTTTGCTGTGAAATTCTGACAGTCCGCGCCCGCGGGGGCTCCTCACGGGCGCCGGCAGGGCTCAGGCAGTGGCAAGGAAAGCCTCGATGGCCGCCCGCGCCGGTATGCTGTCCTGCGCGCCAGGCTGCTGTACGGAGAGAGCGGCGCCCGCCTGGGCGAAGGGGATCGCGGCGGCGAGGCTCATGCCTTCGGCGAGGGCGGTCACCAGGCAGCCGTTGAAGACATCCCCGGCGGCGGTGCTGTCCACGGCAGCGACCGTGAAGGCGGGGAAGGCCTGCTGCTCGCCATCCGCGCGCGAGAGAAAGACCCCGCGCGCGCCCCGGGTGAGCAGTACCGTGTCGACACCCTGCCGGTGCAGCGCTTCGGCCGCGGCCGCGGCGCTCGCATCGTCACCGACCGCGATGCCGGTGAGGCGCTCGGCCTCGCTCTCGTTCGGCGTCAGCAGGTCGGTCAGCCCGAGCAGCCCCGCGGGCAGGGCCTGCGCGGGGGCCGGGTTGAGCACCGTGTGGCAGCCGCTTTCCCGGGCCCGGGTCAGGGCCGCCTGTACCGTTGCCAGCGGTGTCTCCAGCTGCAGAAGCACGCGGCTGCCGGCGCGGAACTGCGCCCCGGCAGCCGCAAGGTCTTCGGGGGCGAGCCGGGCGTTCGCGCCCGGTGCGACGGCGATGCAGTTCTCCCCGTCCCCGTCGACGAGGATCTGGGCCACACCGGAGGGGTTGTCCGCATCGAAGATGCAGGGCGCGGTGTCGATGCCGGCCGCGCCGAGGTCGGCCAGAGCCCGGCGCCCGAAGTCATCGTCCCCGACGCGGCCCAGGAAGGTCACCGCGCCGCCGGCCCGGGCGGCAGCCAGGGCCTGGTTCGCGCCCTTGCCGCCGCCGTTGATCGCGAACTCGCCGCCGAGGACCGTCTCACCGGGACGCGGCAGCGCGGGTACGCGGATGACCATGTCGGTGTTGGAAGAGCCGATGACGAGGATGCGGGACACGGGAAACCTCCGGGGCAGGGGGCGGCGCTGGGCAGGCGTCGCCGGAGTACGCTATTCTTCGCTGCGAAATGCCGGGGCGCAATCCCGCCCCGCCGTCACGCCCCCCGCCGGTGTCCGTCACGGCCCGGGCACGCCCCGGGCCTCGCCGCGGCAAGGCCTGGCACCAGCCCGACACCGGTGAGATACCCGAACGACAAGGAAGCCGACATGCTGCACACCCTCGAGCGCCTCCCGGATGACCCGATTCTCGGCCTCGCCGCCGCCTGCCGCGCGGACCCGAACCCCGACAAGGTGGACCTCACCGTCGGCATCTACATGAACGAGGAGGGCGTCTGCCCGGTGTTCCGGGCCATCAGCGATGCCCAGCGCGCGCTGGTGGAGGAAGAGACCAGCAAGGCCTACCTGCCCCCGGCCGGTGACCCGGATTTCAATAGCGGCATGCGGGCGCTGGTCTTCGGCGGCGACAGCGCCGCCCTCGCGGACGGCCGCGTGACCTCCGTGGCAGCGCCCGGCGGCTGCGGGGCGCTGCGCATCGGCGCCGAGATAGCGCGCGTCGCCTCCCCGGACGCGAAGGTCTGGGTCTCCGACCCGTCCTGGCCGGTGCACATTCCACTCATCGGCAGCGTCGGCCTCGAGTTCGAGCAGTACCGCTACTACGACGCCGTGAGCCACGGGGTCGACTTCGACGGCATGGTGGAGGACCTGAAGCGCGCCAAGGCAAAGGACCTGGTGCTGCTCCACGGCTGCTGCCACAACCCCTGCGGTGCGGATCTCACCCTCGAGCAGTGGGGCGTCATCGCGGAGATGGCCGAGCGCCAGGGTTTCCTGCCCTTCATCGACATTGCCTACCAGGGGCTCGGCGATGGCCTGGAGGCGGACGCCGCGGGCCTCCGGCTGCTGGCGGAGCGGCTGCCGGAACTCATCGTCGCCGCGTCCTGCTCCAAGAACATGGGGCTCTACCGGGAGCGGACGGGGATCGCGCAGTTTCTCTGCCGCGATGCCGGCAGCGCCGAGGCGATCCTCAGCCAGGCCAAGGTGGCGGCCCGTCGCATCTACTCCATGCCGCCGGCGCACGGGGCGCTGCTGGCCGGCCGCGTGCTGGCGGACCCGGGCCTGGAGGCGGCCTGGCGCGAGGAACTGCACGGCATGTGCGACCGCATCAACGCCCTGCGCGAAACGCTGGTGCAGAAGCTCGAGAGCACCACGGGGCGCGATTTCGCCTTCATTCGCGAGGAGAAGGGCATGTTCTCCTTCCTCGGCCTGAGCGAGGACGAGACGCGGCGGCTGCGCGAGGAACACAGCGTGTACATGCTCGGCTCATCGCGGATCAATGTCGCCGGCATCAACGCCCGCAACATCGATTACGTTGCCGATGCCGTGGCGAAAGTGATTGCCTAGGCGCGTTCCTCCAGCTCCGCCCAGCGCTCCACGGCGGCCTCCAGGGTCGCCTGGAGTTCCGTGAACTCGGCGAGCGTCGCCTGCACGGTCGACGCATCGCCCTGGTAGAAGTCCGCTGCGGCCGTCATCGCCTCCAGCTCTGCGTGGCGGGCCTCCAGTGCCTCGATGCGCGCCGGCAGGTCGGCCAGTTCGCGCTGCTCCCGGTAGGACAGCTTCTTCCGCTCGCCGCGCGCCGGCGGCCCGGCAGGTGCCGCCGCGGGGCTGGCTGCCGCCGCTGTGCGGCTGCCTTCGCCGACGGACGACCGCTCGGCAACGAGCCCGCCGCCCCGGGCCTCCCAGTCGCTGTAGCCGCCGGCCTGCTCGTCGATGGTACCGTCCCCGGGCAGCACCAGCAGGCTGGTCACCACATTGTCCATGAAGGCCCGGTCGTGGCTGACCAGCAGGACCGTGCCCTCGAAGGCGAGGAGAATCTCCTCCAGGAGTTCCAGGGTCTCGATATCGAGGTCGTTGGTCGGCTCGTCGAGGACGAGGACGTTGGCCGGTTTCAGGAACAGGCGTGCGAGCACGGCCCGGTTCTGCTCCCCGCCGGAGAGCGCCTTGACCGGCGTGCGGATGCGCTCGGGCGTGAACAGGAAGTCGCCGAGGTAGGCGATGGCGTGCTTGCGCCGGCCGTTCACCTCGATGAACTCCCTTCCCCCGCAGATGTTGTCGATGAGGTTTTTCTCCGGGTCCAGCTCCGAGCGCAGCTGGTCGGCGTAGGCGACCTGCAGGCGGCTGCCGCGCAGCACCTCGCCGCTGTCCGGCTCGAGTTCGCCGAGGATCAGCTTGACCAGGGTCGACTTGCCCGCACCGTTGGCGCCCACGATGCCGATGCGGTCGCCGCGCTGGATGATCAGCGACTGGTGGTCGAGGATCGTGCGTCCGCCGAGGCGCAGGCTCACGTCCCGGAGTTCGGCGACGATGCGCCCGCCGGCCTCTGCCTCTTCGACACCGAAGCGCGCGCGGCCGAGGGCGGTGCGACGCTGCGCACGCTCGCGGCGCAGCTGCTCAAGGGCGCGCACCCGGCCCTCGTTGCGCGTGCGCCGGGCCTTGATGCCCTGGCGGATCCAGGCCTCCTCCTCGGCGAGCTTGCGATCCTGCTTCGCGTCTGCGCGGGCCTCGGCCGCGGCTTCCCGCTCCCGGTGGGCGAGGAAGCCGCGGTAATCGCCGTCCCAGGTCACCAGGTGCCCGCGGTCCAGCTCGGCGATCCGGTTCACGGTGGCCTGGAGAAAGCGGCGGTCGTGGGTGATGAGGACCAGCGCGCCACCGTACTGGGCGACCTGTGCCTCCAGCCAGGCGATGGCCGGGATGTCGAGATGGTTGGTCGGCTCGTCGAGGAGCAGGATCTCCGGCTCGCCGACGAGGGCCCGGCCGAGGGCGACGCGGCGCCGCCAGCCCCCGGAGAGCGCTGCCAGTTCCCGGTCCGCCGGCAGGTCCAGGCGGCTGAGCACCGTTTCCACCCGCTGCTGCAGGCGCCAGCCGTCGGCGGTCTCGAGGGCCTGCTGTACCGAGGCCAGGGCTTCCAGGTCCGTCGCGGCGCCGGCGTGCGCGAGCCGATGGTAGCGCGAGAGCAGCTCGCCGACTTCCGCCAGGCCGCCGGCGACCGCGTCGTAGACGGTTACCGCGTCACCGGGCGGCAGCGCCTGCGACAGGCGCGCGAGGCGCGTTCCGGGCCGCAGCCAGCGGCTGCCGGCATCCGGCTCCTGCTCCCCGGCGAGAACCCTGAGCAGGGACGTCTTGCCGGCACCGTTGCGTCCCAGGAGCCCCAGCCGGTCACCCTTGCGCAGCACGAGATCGACCCGGTCCAGGAGCACCTGGGTGCCGTAGGCGAGGCTGGCCTGGTCGAGGCGGAGGAGTTCCATCTGGCGGGGTCCGGTGGCATTGGGCGCTGCATTCTACGGCAGCCCGCGCCCCGGCGGCCAACGGTGCTGCGGCCAACGGTGCTGCGGCCAACGGTGCTGGCGGGCGCAGTCCCGTTGTGCGACCCTTGCGGCGATCGTTGCAAAAGCAACGACCTGGCGGGCGCTGCAGGCGGCATCCAGCGCGGCCAGCCGGGGACCGCACGGCGCACAGGGGACCTGAACGATGACCGAGCCACTCTGGATACCGTCCGCCGAGCGTATCGGCCGCGCGCGACTCACCGCCTTCGCGGCAGCGGTGGAGGCTGCCGGCGGTCCGCCGGTGGCCGGGGACTACCAGGCCCTGCACCGCTGGTCGGTGACGTCGCCGGAGGCGTTCTGGCAGGCCCTCTGGACCTTCACCGGGGTGATCGGCGATGCGGGAGACGCGGTGCTCGTGGACGGCGACCGCTTCCCCGGGGCGCGCTGGTTTCCCGACGCACAGCTCAACTTCGCCGAGAACCTCCTGCGTCACCGCGGCCCGCAGGCGGCCATCGTTTCCCTGCTCGAGAACGGCGAGCGGCGCGTCCTCTCCCGGGACGCACTCTATGGCGAGGTCGCGGCCGTGGCCGCTGCGCTGCGCGATGCCGGCGTGGGCCCGGGGGACCGGGTTGCCGGGTTCCTGCCGAACGTGCCGGAGGCGATCGTCGCCATGCTCGCCGCCGCCAGCCTCGGTGCGCTCTGGACCTCCTGCTCCCCGGACTTCGGCGTGAACGGCGTCCTCGACCGCTTCGGCCAGGTGCGTCCGAAGGTGCTGTTCGCCACGGACGGCTATTACTACAACGGCAAGACCCTCGACTGCCTGCCGCGGGTGGCCGAGATCGCCGCGGCGATCGACAGCATCGAGCAGCTGGTGGTGGTCCCGGTGCTCGGCACTGCCGACCCGGGGGAGACCGTGCCCGGCGCCCGGTGCTGGACGGCGTTCCGGCAGCCCGCGGCCGGCGCCATCGCCTTCGAGCGCCTGCCCTTCGATCATCCGCTCTACGCGCTCTACTCGTCCGGTACGACCGGCGTGCCCAAGTGCATCGTGCACGGCGCCGGCGGTACGCTGCTGCAGCACCTCAAGGAGCACCAGCTGCACACGGACCTCGGCGAGGGGGATGTTTTCTTCTACTTCACCACCTGCGGCTGGATGATGTGGAACTGGCTCGCTTCGGGCCTGGCCAGCGGGGCGACGCTGGTGCTCTACGATGGCTCGCCCTTCGCCGATGACGGGCGCGCGCTCCTCGATGCCATCGACCGCGAGGGGATCACCGTGTTCGGCACCAGCGCGAAGTACATCGCCGCCCTGGAGAAGGCCGGTCATCGCCCGCGGGAGAGCCATGAGCTAGGCTCACTGCGCACGATGCTGTCTACCGGCTCGCCGCTGTCGCCGGCGCATTACGATTACGTCTACCGTGACATCAAGGCGGAGCTCTGCCTCGCCTCGATCTCCGGCGGGACCGATATCGTGTCCTGTTTCGTGGGCGGGTGCCCGGTGCTGCCGGTCTACCGCGGGGAAATCCAGGCCGCCGGGCTCGGCATGGCCGTGGAGGTCTGGAACGAGGCCGGTGAGCCCGTCACGGGCGAAAAGGGCGAACTGGTCTGTACCCGGCCCTTCCCGTCCTGCCCGCTGGGCTTCTGGAACGACCCGGACGGCAGCCGCTTCCGGGGTGCCTACTTCGATCGCTGGCCCGGGGTCTGGGCCCACGGCGACTATGCCGAGCTGACGGCGCACGGCGGCTTTATTATCCACGGCCGCTCCGACGCGGTGCTGAATCCCGGGGGCGTGCGCATCGGCACGGCGGAGATCTACCGCCAGGTGGAGCGCGTGGAGGAAGTGCTCGAGAGCGTGGTCATCGGCCAGCGCCGGGACGACGACGTGCGCGTGGTGCTGTTCGTGGTGCTGCGCGACGGCGCCGTGCTCGACGAGGCGCTGGCCGCGCGGATCCGCGCCGTGATCCGGGAGAACGCGACGCCGCGGCACGTACCGGCCAGGATCCTGGCGGTGCCGGACATCCCGCGCACGATCAGCGGCAAGCTCGCGGAGCTCGCGGTGCGCAGCGCGGTGCACGGAGAGCCGGTCGAGAACACGGACGCCCTGGCCAACCCCGAGGCCCTGGCGGCGTTCCGCGGCCGCCCGGAACTGGCCGACTGACGGCACGGGCCGGCCGCTCCGCGAGGGCCGGTGGCGGAAGGGATTTTCCGTTATCATTGCGGCCCCGCCGGCCCTGACCCCGACAGCAATCGACCCCGACAGCATGAGCACCGCAGCCTCCTACACGCCCCGCCATGATCGCCAGGTGGGCCTCTGGCTCGCCGCCTGCGCCACGGTCATCTTCGGCATGATCCTGCTCGGCGGCGTCACCCGGCTGACCGAATCCGGCCTGTCCATGGTGGAGTGGCGCCCGCTCATGGGCATCATTCCGCCGCTCTCCGAGGCCGAGTGGCAGGCGGTCTTCGACAAGTACCGGCAGTACCCGGAGTACCGCCTGGTCAATCGCGGCATGTCCCTGCACGAGTTCAAGGTCATCTTCCTGTACGAGTACCTGCACCGGGTGCTCGGGCGCCTCATCGGCCTGCTGTTCTTCATCCCGCTGGTCTATTTCGCACTGCGCCGGCGTATCCGCCCCGGCCTGATGCCGAAGCTGCTGCTCCTGTTCGTGCTCGGTGGCTGCCAGGGCTTCCTGGGCTGGTACATGGTGCAGTCGGGGCTCGTGGACCGGCCGGACGTGAGCCAGTACCGGCTCACGGCACACCTCGGTCTGGCGGTCGTGATCTATGGCTTCATGCTCTGGCTGGTGCTGGATCTGCTGGCACCGCCGGCGGGCGCGCGGCGCTCGCCGCTCGCGCCCCTGGCCCTGGCCCTGGTGCCGTTGGTCTACCTGATGATGCTCTCCGGGGGCTTCGTCGCCGGTACCAACGCGGGCTTTTCCTATAACACCTGGCCGCTCATGGGTCCGACCTTCATTCCCGAGGGACTCTACCGCACGGACCCGGCCTGGCTCGCGGCCTTCGAGGACGTGGTCACGATCCAGTTCAACCACCGCCTCTTCGCCTACGTGCTGACGGTGCTGGTGGCAGCCCTCGTCGTCGCGGTGCTGCGGCGGGAGCGCGCCCCGCGGGTGCGCCGGGGAGCCTGGCTGCTGCTGGCGGCGCTGTTGCTGCAGGTCGTTCTCGGCATCAGCACGCTGCTGGCGCACGTGCCGGTCCCGCTCGCCGCCGCCCACCAGGGCGGCGCGGTGCTGCTGCTCTCCTGCGCACTTTTCCTGGCTCACGGCCTGCGCCGCCTGCCGGAGGCGCAGGCGCGACCCCGTCCGCGCTAGGTCAGCTGCTGTAGGTCACCACGAGGTAGCCGCGCAGGGGTTCCGTGCCGCTGTTGGCAATGACGTGGTCCACGTCGGCCCGGTAGTGGGCCGTGTCGCCGGCCGCGAGGGGGCAGTGGTCGCTGCCGGCGCTGACTTCCGCACAGCCGCTCGCCACGGTGAAGAGTTCCCGCGTGCCCTCGTAATGGGCGCCGCTGGCGAGCCGGGCCCCGGGCTGCAGGACGATCTCGTAGAACTCCACCGCCTTCTCCTGGTGCAGCGGCGACAGCGTGCGGATGCTGCACTCCTCGTCGCCGCGGAACAGCATGCCGGGATCGTCGCCGCGGATCCGCTCGATGCTGGCGCTGGCGTCCGGATCGTCCACGAGCTCGCCGATACTGATACCGAAGGCCTGGGCGATGCGGTAGGTCACCGCCAGCGTGGGGTTCGCCCGGCCGCGCTCGATCTGGCTGAGCATGGAGCGGCTGACGCCGGACGCGGCCGCGAGCTGCTCCAGGGTGAAGCGGTGTTTCTGGCGCAGCGTGGTTACCCGCTCGCAGAGTACCCTGCTGGCGGGGTCGCCGGGGGCGCTGGTCATGGTGTCGGTCTTCTCCCGGGGCCTCGATCAGCCGCAGAGTCTAGCACTGCCGCGCCCTTGCCCGGGCCGGTCCGCGCGTGCATCATTGCCCGGACCGCCGGGGGGGGGACAGCGATGCCATTCGTCAAGCGCAATGCCGAGGGCGCCATCGTCGCCGCCAGTCACGAGGCGGAGGGAGACTGCGTCGAAGAAGTCAGCGAGGAGGAGCTGCAGGCCTCGGGCTTCCTCGACCGCCTGGCCGGCAGCCGGGGTGGCGAGGCAGGGCAGCTCGCCAGTTCGGACCTCGAACTGGTACGCGTCATCGAGGACCTGGTCGATCTGCTGGTGGACAAGGGCATCATCCTGTTCACCGAGCTGCCCGCGTCGGCGCAGAAGAAAGTCCTGCACCGCCAGCAGCTGCGCAGCCGCATCGGCGGCAGCCTCGACCTCCTCGGCGACGACTGAGCGGCCGGCGCGTCATTCCCCGGCGGGCCGGACGCCCGGCCCGCCCACCGCATCCACGCCAAGGGCTTCCAGCGCCTGCCACTGTGCGCGGTTCTCCACGCCCTCGGCGATCACCCTGACTCCGACCGCGTGCACCAGGGTGCTGAGGGTGCGCAGCAGGTTCTGGTTGGTCGCGTCGCTGTCGATGTCGCGCACGAACACCGCATCGAGCTTGACGTAGTCTATGCCCACGTCGTGCAGCTGGCCGAGATCGGCCAGCCGGCGGCCAACCCGGTCCATGCCCGTCTGCATGCCGTGGCGGTGGGCCACCGCCGAGAGCCGGCGGAAGTTTGGCAGGTGGTGGTAAGCCGCGCTCTCGGCGACCTCCAGGGCCAGCCGGGCGGCGTTCCCCGCTTCGGCGGCCCGGCGGTCGAGCCAGCCGGGGAAGTCATCGTCGGCGAGGGCGGCGGTCGACAGGTTCACGGCCAGCGGCTCACCGCTCTCGGCGGCGAGACGCAGTCCGAGCTCCACGACCCGCCGGTCCAGCTCCCCGCCGAGCTGCATGCGGTTGATCCAGGGGAGGAACCGTGCCGCAGGCAGCAGCTCGCCGTGCTCGCGCAGGCGCACCAGCGCTTCCCGGTGCAGCACGGCGCCGCCGTGTTCCAGCACCGGGAAGGTGACGAGCGTGAAGCCGTCACCGGAAAACGCGGCTGACAGGCGCGCGCGCCAGTGCTCCAGCTGTTCCCTTACCGGCGTGCTCGCGCCGCGCTGGGCGAGGGCGACTTCGCCGGTGCCACCACGCTCCGCGCCTTGCAGAGCGGCGTCCAGGGCCGTCAGCAGGTCGCCCGCGCGGTCGCCCGGGTGATACTCGCCGCAGGCGACCGGGATCTCGGGCAGCTGCACGTCATGGGCGGTGAAGGCCGCTGCGAGCACGTCCTGCAGCTGCATACCGACGACCCGCGGGTCCTCGGCGCCGGGCGCGAGCAGGGCGATGTCGGAACCGTTGAGGCGGCCGCAGGACCAGTCCCGCTCGCGGCACAGCGTGTTCAGGTTGCGACCGGCGCTGGCCAGGACCGCGTCCAGGACCTCGTGGCCGTAGGCCTCGTTGTAGCGCACCAGTTCGGTGAGCCGGCCCATGCAGAAGCTGCCGGTCGCGCCCGCGTCGTCGCCGGCGAGCGTGGCGGCGAGCTGAGCGCCGAAGGCGCTGCGGTCGAGGAGCCCGGTCACCGGGTCCGCGGTGGTCGCCCGCTGCAGCTGTTCCAGGCGCTCGCCCTCGCTCGCCAGCATGTCCCGGACGCGGGCCGAGAGGCGGTTCATGGCGGCGACCAGGTCCCGGAACTCCCGGGTGTGCGGTTCCTCGAGGGTGACGAAGCGTCGCTCGCCGATGGCGCTGGCCTGGCCGACCACGCCGGCCAGCGGGGCGAGCAGCCGGCGCAGCAGCACGGAGCCGACCGCACCCGCGGCGAGGGCGGTGAGGAAAAACGCCAGTGCAAGGCTCCAGGTGGCCTGCCACAGTTCGTCGTAGGCAAAGCGCGAATGGCTGCGGACCTCGAGGGTGCCGGCCTGGCTCCAGCCGCGCTGGATCGTCGCGATACCCGGCGCTGCCTCGATGGGCAGCAGGGCGGTGAACCAGCCCGGCGCGCGCGTGCCGCTGCTGCCGTCGCGGCGCTCGAGGAGCACCTCCCCGCCCGGGCCGGTCAGGCGGATAAGTTCGTAGAAGCCGGTGTCGAACTGCGCGGCCAGGGTCAGCTCCATGAGCACCGGGTCCGCGTCCTGCTGGGTCAGGGAGATCGCCAGGGCAGTCGCGTTGTCGGCGTTCTTGATGGCAAGCTGCTGCTCCAGGTAGCGCTTTGCCGACAGGCTGCTGAGCGCGACGCTGACGCAGAACACCAGCGAGAGCAGGAAAACGATCGCCAGCCAAAGCTGCTTGTAGAGGGACATGGACTCACTCCCAGTCGGCCCGGTCAGTGTAAACCCTCCTCCCGCATCCGTCGCAGGAGGTCCCGCCAGCGGGACAGGCGTGCCGTTGGGTCGCGGCTCGCCGGGGCGGCCCCGTCGCCGACCCAGATCCCGGCCGTGTTGAAGCCGAAAACGGGGGTCAGGTCCGTGCGCCGGGAAGCGGGCAGCACGTAGGCGGCGAGGTTGTCGAGAATCAGGGGTTCCGCGCCGGGACGCGGATAATAGGCGAGGACCATGTGGGCCCGGGGCTCGCCCCCGCCCACGGGCCGCGCCCGGACATAGGTGATGCGCAGCGCCTCCACCGGGACGCCGAGTTCGAGCAGGCTGACATACTTGGCGATGCTGAAGTCCTCGCAGTCCGCGGCGCCCCGGGAAAAGGCCTCCATGGGCGTGGCCCAGTAGTCCTCCCGGCCCCAGATCGCCCGGTCGTCGCGCCAGGACAGCTGCACGTTGAAGAAGCGGTTGACGCCGTCGAGCTGGTCCGGCACCGGTTTGCCCGCCATGGCGTCGAGGAGATCCTGCCACCGGGCGACGCGGGCGGCCGTTTCGGCGCCATAGCGGTCCCGGGCCGTAGCCAGCAACTGTTCGCGATCGGCAAAGCGCGACTCCGCGAGCAGCGCCGCCAGCAGCAGCAGGGGCAACAGCCCGCGCAGGAGCCGCGCCGCGGTCACGGGGACCGGCCTCCGGGCTGGCTGAGGGGGGCCATTCACGGTCCGCCGAAGCCCCGGGCAGCGCGGCACCGGTGGCCCGGCCTGGCGATCACATGCAGGTATTTCACGCCCTTCAGTCGTCCTTGTCGGCGGTCGGTTCACGGGGCCAGTGTGGCGCGGGCCGGAAACTGTGACTAGGCGCAAAAAAGCAGAAAAAAATGCAAGCCGCAAGCCGCCGCAAGGCCGGGACCTGCGGTAGAGTGGCGGCCATCCGGAGCCGGCCCTACAGCAACCGGACGCTCGTCGCGCGCGACGGGGTCCTGAGGAAAGATTCATGAATTGGCTACATCGTCACGCGAAACGACTGCTCCCCGGCGCCGTCGGGCTTGCCCTTGCCGGGCAGGTGCTGGCGCAGGGTGCCCCCGCGGACTTCCGCTCGGCCGTCAACCAGGCGGTAAACACCAACCCACGCGTCAGCGCGGAGTACTATAACTTCGAGGCGGCGCGGGAGTCCGAGCGCGCGGCCCGCGGCGGCTACCTGCCGAGCGTCGACCTGTCCTCGGAGATCGGCCGTGAGCAGCGCGACACGCCGCTCGTCGACCTCGGCAGCTACACCCGGGATGCGACCCGCTTCACGGTGACGCAGATGCTGTTCGACGGCTTCGAGACGCGCAACACCGTGGCCACACGCAACTTCGAGAAGCTGTCGCAGTACTACAACCTGCGCAGTATTTCCGAGACGGTCGCCCTGGAGGCGGCGCGGGCCTACCTGGACACGCTGCGCTTCCAGCAGCTCGTCGAGTACGCCGAGGACAACTACGTCTACCACCGGCAGATCTACAACCGTATCGAGGAGCGGGCCGCCGGCGGCGTCAGCCAGGGCGTCGACCTGCAGCAGGCCGAGGCGCGGATCGCCCTCGCGGAGTCGAACCTGGTCACGGAACTCCAGAACCTGCACGACGTGCAGGCGCGTTTCCAGCGGGTGATCGGCGGTCTGCCCGCGGACGACCTGGCCATGCCCACGCTGCCCGATACGCTGATTCCCAGGTTCCGGGAGGCCGCGCTGGAGGTGGCCTATAGCCGCAGCCCGGTGATCAACGCGGCGATCGAGAACCTGCGCGCGAGCCGGGAATTCCTGAATGCCCGCAACGCGCCGTTCATGCCGCGTATCGACCTGCGCTACCGCAACGAGATCGAGCACGACACGGACGGCTTCAACGGCACCTACGACGAGGAAGCCATCGAGCTGGTGTTGAACTACAACCTCTTCCGCGGCGGCTCCGACAGCGCCCGCAAGCGCGAGGCCTACGCGCTCTACAACGCGGCCATGGAAGAGCGCAAGCAGGCCTGCATCAATGTGCGCCAGGAGACGATGATCGCCTTCAACGACATCCGGGCACTGACCGAGCAGGTGCAGCTCCTCAAGCGCAACCTCGAGTCCCAGGACCAGACGCGCCGGGCCTACAAGGACCAGTTCGACATCGGCCAGCGCACGCTCCTGGACCTCCTCGACAGCCAGAACGAGTTCTTCGACACCCAGCGTGCCTACATCACGGCGCAGACCAACCTCATAGGCGCCCGTGCCGAGACGCTGGCCAACATGGGTCTGCTGCTCGCCGCGCTCGAACTCGACGGTCTCAATGCCGAGCAGATCGAGGCCCTGAAGCTCGACTTCAGCCGCGACCCGGACGACGAGAATGCCCAGCCGCTCTGTCCGCCGGAGCCGCCGCCGGAGATTGCCATCGACCGTGAGTCGCTTTTTGACCGCCTCGACAGGCGCGCGGCCGACGGCGAGGGTGCGAGCGCCGAGTCGAGGGCAGCCCTCGCCGCCATGGCCGCGGGCAGCGCGACCTTCGTCCCGGCGGGCAGCGACCGCTACGAGGCGGAAGTGAACGTAACCTTTGCCCTGGACTCCGCCGAGATCACGTCCGGTTTCGACGAGGAGATCCGCCGCGCCGGGGCCTTCCTGCGCGACCACCCGGACGTCGAGGCCCTCATCGAGGGGCATAGCTGCAATCTGGGCGACGAGGCGTACAACCAGTGGCTGTCGCAGCAGCGCGCCGACGCGGTGCGCAGCAAGCTGGTAGAGGAGTACGGCGTCGATCCGGCACAGGTCGTGGCTGTCGGCCGCGGCGAGACCGCCCCGAAGGCCGACAACAGCACCGCGGAAGGCCGGGAGCGCAACCGCCGGGTGGAGATGATCCTCAGCGCCAATTGATCGGCGTTCCGGGTCCCTGTGCGGTTAGCGGGGCGGGCCTGCGTGGCGGAAGCTCCTTCAGTCGCTCCCCGTTACACGCTTTGTGAAGGAGCTTCCCCCACGCAGGCCCTTGCGCGTTCACGACCGCCGTGTTTTTCAGGCAGCGTGCTGGAACCTCCAGGAAGAAGTGCCGCATTTTGCGGCCGCCGGGTAGCGCAAAATGGGAAAATGCCCGCAATAGCTCGGTATGTACCCACCCATTGCGCCTGAGTCATTTGCACTGCTGAGGCGATAGGGGCGGCTGCTGGAGGATGCCCCCACAAAGCGTGTAATGGGGAGCGACTGGGGGCATCC